>NZ_JBFAOF010000631.1:0-4346 GCF_040675125.1 Spirillospora sp. NPDC049652
CCCGCCTCGGCCCTCGCACTCCCGCCCCTTCCCGGAGGTCCCGCACCCGGGCGACGTCCGCGTGGCAGGCGGCCCACCCCGCCGCCCCCGCGTGGCCGAACCCCCCGCCCCGCCCCGGCCGGCCATGGCCCCCAGCCGTCCGGACGAGCCCGCGCCCCCCATGCCGCCTCCAGGCCCCGCGCCGTCCCAGCGTCCGGAGCCCTACAGCTTCCCCAGCGAGGCCGCGCAGCAGGGAATTTCAACCCCCTCTGACAGCTTCCCGCCGCCCACCGAACCTCTCCTGCCCCCAGCGGCTCCAGCCCCGCCAGGCCACCGCCATCCCGGCTCGCAGCCCCTCCCCACGTCGTCGGGCTCCGAGCCAGCAGGAACGCCACCCGACCAGGGCCCGCTCCCTCGATCCGGCGGACCGACCAGATCCCTTTCACTTCCCGCTGACCAAGACCAATCGACATCGTCGGCCCCGCCCGCAACGTCCGACCCGCGCGCATGGTCTGCGCCCTCCGCGCCGTCAGGCTCAGCCCGAGCGGAACCGCCGTTCGAGCAGGGCTCGCCCATGCCGCCCGCCGAATCGTCCGCCCCGCCTGAGCTCCCCGCATCGGCCGGACCTCCCGAGTCGTCTGCGCCGCACCTGCCGTCCGCATCGTCCGAGCCGTCCGTGTCGTCAGGCTCAGCCCGAGCGGAACCGCCGTTTGATCAGAGCTCGGCCATGCCGTCCGCCGAATCGTCCGCGCCGCCTGGGCTCCCCACGTCGGCCGGGGCCGCCGGGACGTCTGCGTCGTCTGGGGTGGGCGAGGGGGCCTCGCTGCGGTGGGATGCGGGATCCGTGCAGCCGACCAGGCCGGATATCGCGGTGTCGTTCCCTTCGCCTGCAACCTCCACGCCGCCGTCTGCGGCGTCTGCCGAGGGAGACGGTTTCCCAGGTCAGGTGGACGTCGCGTCGTCGTCCTCGTCGGACTGGACGCCTGTCTCCACCAGCGGACACGGGCACGAAGCGCTGCCCCCTCCGGCTGGGGGCCCTGCGGGGTTGCGGCCGGATGCACCGAGCGAGCCTGGATACAGCGCACCCGAGGCCGGGGCCCGGGATAACGGCCGGGGGACGGACGCCGAGCCTGAACAGCGCGTTCTGTCGTCCGAAGCGGATGATCCGTGGACGACCGTGCGCCGGCCCAGTGTTGTCGAGGCGGCGGCCACTCCTCGCGTCGCGCCGCCCCCGCTGCCTGACTCGACCGACCGAGAAGCAGACGAGGCCGACGAACCCTGGGAACCCGCCCTCAAGCCGAATCCCCCGGCGCAGCCTGAAGCGCACTCGGCGGACGTCCACGAATCACCGGGAGCGGGCCAGTCATCTCCGATCCCCCCGGACGGACACGATCCCTGGCGGAGCGCGCCTAGGCCGTACGCAGCGGAACCTGCGAAAACCTCTCCGGCTCCTGGGCCGGACGGCGATGATCCAGCCGTGGAAGACGACGAACTCTGGATGACCGTGCGCAAGCCGGAGACCGCCGGGCCGTCCGCCCCCCGACGCGACGCGCCCTTCGGCCAGGGCACGGCCGCGACGTCGGATGCGGACGACGCCCTGACCGCAGCCGCGCCCGCTGGGGAAGCGGACCGCTACGGCGAGGACGCGAGAACGCAGGATTCGGATATTGCACGCCCCAGCTTTGCCGAGACCACGTTCCCTTCGCAGGAGCACGAGGTTGCGTCCGCCTCCTCGGAAGGCGACACCGCGCACCCGCAGCCAGAGCCGGAAGAGTTCCGTCGCGAGAACGCGGTCTTCTCCGCCGAAGTAGGCACGAGCCACCAGACCCCGGCTCCGGACGCTGCGGAGCCGCTTCACCCGGAAGGCGAGCCGCCTCTGACAGCGAGCCCGGGACGACATCGGCTTCCTCCGGCCGACGCCGAATACCCGACCGACCCGCCGGACATCGACCCATACGCCCCGATTGGTGAGGGCCTCTCGGACCGGCCGCCGCCCCAGCGCCCCGCCCCGGCTGCCGAAACCGAGCCGCTCGATCACCCTCACGTGCTTCAGCCCCCGTCGCACGACTACTCCTCCGAGCAGGCGGAACGTCCGTCCGAAACGAGGCCGGATCCGATCGTCCCCGCCCGCGTGCACCGGGCCGTCCGGCGTCCCAAGGGCCACGTGCGCAACGGCGACATGACCCGCCTCGACCGGCGCGCGCGCCGCGCTCTCGTGGACGAGTTCGTCGGGGACTTCGTAGGCGGCCCCACCTGGCAGGCCCTCCTGGTCGTCCTGGAAAGCGCGTTCCCGGGGCTCGGCGTAGGCGCGACCCTCGCGACGAGCGCGGACGAGATCTGGGGCGAGATCGCCGCCCTGGACGAACGCGGAGCGGTGGCGCGCATAGGCGTGCCCCTATGGCTCGGCCCCATGGGACTGGAAGTAGACCTCAGCGCGCACAGGCGCACCACCGCCGACAACGGGAGTCATCCTCGTCCGCGTGCGGCCCGTCCCTACGCGAAGGCGCTGGTCGTCGACACCGTCGATCCGCTCCGGTACCACCGGCCGGTCAGCGGGCCCAGCGCGCCTCACGACCATCCCGGCGAGGCCGACCCGCTGGGCGACGCGTTGGACTTCGAAGCGGATCCGCTCACCGACCCGCCGTCCGCCGACTCGCCGGAAGGCTTCCGGGGGCACGAGCCCGGCCGGTCCGGCAGGTTCGACGTGCCCTTCGACCAGCCACGAGAGGACGATCGCGGGCGCGCTCACAATGACGACGAGGACGACACCGGAGTCGTGATCGTCGCGGACCTCACCGCGACCGGAGTCCGCGTCCTGGACGCCCCGGCGCTGTGGCGCCACGCCTCCCGGATCGTCGCGGGCACGCTGCGCGATCCGCACCGTCCCGAGACCTGGACGCTGACCCGCCGCACGCTGCGGTCGCTGAGGCGCGTCGTCCTGCTCGACCCCCGGCTCGGCCTGGGCGTGTGTCTCGGCGTGGACGACCGGCACGCCCCGCGCTGCCTCCTGGCCTTCCGCATCGACCGCACGGAGGTGGCGACGCCCCGCTTCGTCCGCCCCTAGACGGCCGACGCGCCGGACGATCCCGCAGGGGCCCGTCCGGCGCGTCCTTCACCTCGCGGGGGGGTCACTCCTCGGTGCGCAGCCAGCCCAGCTCGCACTGCTGGTCGTCGGGCAGGTCCCGGATCTGGAAGGCGAGATCGCGAGGGTCGTCGACCTCCCCGGACGCCGCCGCCGAATCGGAGGGGAACAGCCCGCACCAGACGATGTCCTGAGCCCGGACGGCAGCGAACGAACCCAGCCGGACGAGCCCGTCCCCGCGCAGATGCGCCAGCTCGGTGAGCAGAGCCGTCAGCCCGGACGGATCGTGCGGGTCGTCCAGCCCGCGCACGTACGAGAACAGCTCCTCCGCCAACGCGTCCGAGCGCCGGCCCGACAGGTAGTAGGACGTTCCGAGGAACCCGCCGCCCGCCTGCGCGCCACGCTGGTCGCGGATCCGGACGCGCAGCCCGTACTCGGCGGCGCACCGCTCGAACGCCTCGACCAGCAGGGCTTCGGCCTCGCCGTCCTCGCTCAGCACCAGTCCGGAGACCACGCCCTTCTCGGACGCGAGCCGGTCGAGCATCTCCTGGTGCAGTTCCCGGACGTCCTGCTCGACGGCGTCCAGGGAGCGGGCGAGGGCGTGCTGCGCCTCCCGGTCGAGTTCGACCTCCGCGTACTGCGCGGACAGTGTGCCGAGTTCCCTCTCCACCCGGTCCACGCGGTCGGCGAGGGCGTCCAGATGAACGACCAGCTCCGGGGACGGCCCGGGCTGCACGGCGGGCCGGTCCGGCACCGGCGCCTCGGGCGGCGGAGCCTGGACGGAGCGGTCGAGGTCGGCGCGCATCGCGTCCTGCCTGCGGGTGAGGTCGGCCACCCGGTCACGCAGTTCGCGCAGCTCCGCCTGGGCACGGGGGAGCCGCTTGTCGGACGCCAGATACAGTTCGCGCCCGGCGATCGCCAGGCATAGCAGCACCAGGATCACGGTGGTGGTCATACAGCTCCCTCGGGGGCGGGCACCGCACCCAACCTAACCACCCGAGGCGCGGCTGACCCCGGCCGCGCGGCATCTCGTCCGAAACACGCGACCATTCCCCGTCCGCGCACCGCTTCCGCCCGGAAAACGGTCGTCCCGAAACCAGGCTTACGGCCGGTCCAACACCGGCGTCCGCAGCCGTCAGCGACCAGCCGCATACCGCCCGCCACCTGCCCTCCCGCAAAGGCGGAGCGGCCGCGAGACGGGCGGTTGAGCAGCGGGTCAGCCGAAGAGGTCGAGGATGTCGAGGAAGGCGTCCGCGCCGTCCACCACGGCATGGGCGGCAGCGTG
>NZ_JBFAOF010000632.1:0-4345 GCF_040675125.1 Spirillospora sp. NPDC049652
GGCGGCGCGCTCGCGCTCGCCGTCGCCGACCGCGTCTACGCCTGGTCCGGCGCGATGTACTCGGTGATCAGCCCCGAGGGGTGCGCCGCGATCCTGTGGAAGAACCAGTCGGCCGCCCTGGAGGCCGCCGCCGCGCTGCGCATCGGCGCCCGCGACCTGCTCGACCTCGGCGTCCTCGACGCCGTCCTGCCCGAGCCCCCGGGCGGCACCGGGCGCGACCCGGCCGCCTCCGCCGCCGCGCTCCGCGCGGCCGTCGCCACCGCCCTGGCCGAGCTCGCCGAGCTGCCCGCCGCTGATCTGGTGGCCCGCCGCCGCGACCGCTTCGCCCGGCACGGACGGCGCTGACCGGCCACCGACCAGCAAGGAGACCGCACCCGTGTTCTCTACCGTACTGATCGCCAACCGAGGCGAGATCGCGCTCCGCGTCGCCCGCACCTGCCGGGAACTCGGCGTGCGGACGGTCGCGGTCTACTCCGAGGCCGACCGCGACTCGGCGGTGACCCGCGTCGCCGACGAGGCCGTCTGCATCGGCCCCGCCGACGCCCGCCGCAGCTACCTCAACGCGGCCGCGATCGTCACCGCCGCGCTGCGCACCGGCGCCGAGGCCGTCCACCCGGGTTACGGCTTCCTGTCGGAGGACGCCGACTTCGCCGAGATCTGCGAGGCCGAGGGGCTGACCTTCATCGGCCCCGGCGCCGCGCTGATGCGCGAACTCGGCGACAAGGCCCGCGCCCGCGAGATCGCCCGCGCCGCGGGCCTCCCCGTCCTGCCCGGCAGCGCGGGCTCCCTCGCCACCCTCGAACAGGCCGCGTCGGTCGCCGGGTCGATCGGCTATCCGGTGATCCTCAAGGCCACCGCGGGCGGCGGCGGACGCGGCGTGATGGTCGTCCGCCGCCCCGAGGACCTCGCCCGCGCCTGGGCCGACGCCCGCGCCTCCGCCCAGGCCGTCTTCGGCGACCCCCGCCTGTACCTCGAGCGGTACCTGGAGAACGCCTCGCACATCGAGGTCCAGGTGCTGGGCGACGGCGCGGGAACCGTCCTGCACCTGGGCGAACGCGACTGCTCGGTGCAGCGCCGCCGCCAGAAGCTCATCGAGGAGACCCCCGCCCCCGGCCTCTCCCGGGACCTGGCCGACCGCATCTGCGACGCGGCGGTGAAGGCCGCCCGCCAGGTCGGCTACGCGGGGGCGGGAACCTACGAGTTCCTGGTGGACGAGTCGGGCTCGTTCACCTTCATGGAGGTCAACTGCCGCATCCAGGTGGAACACCCGGTCACCGAGATGGTCACCGGCGTCGACCTCGTCCGCGAACAGCTGCGGGTGGCCGCCGGATACGGCCTGTCCATCACCCAGCAGGACATCGACCCCCGCGGCGTGGCCATGGAGTTCCGCATCAACGCCGAGGACCCCGCGCGCGGATTCCTGCCGACCCCCGGAACGGTCGACGAGTTCCAGCCTCCCGGCGGCCCCTTCGTCCGGGTGGACACCCACGGCCGCCCCGGCTTCCGGGTGTCCGCCGACTACGACCCGCTCCTGGCCAAGCTCGTGGTCTGGGCTCCCGACCGCCGCCAGGCCATGGACCGGGCCGACCGCGCCCTGGAGGAGTTCGCCGTCTCCGGCCGAGGCGTCCACACCACCCGCGACTTCCTCCGCCAGGTCCTGGCCCACCCCGCCTTCCGGGCCGCCAAACACACCACCGGCCTGGTGGACGCCCTCCCCGAAGTCCGCGCCTGACCTGAACGGGTGTGGCCCTGGCAGGACCCGGTGACCGGGTCCGTAGGCTCGGCTTTGTGTAAGGGGGCATCAGTTGGCTGTTCAGGGATACGGGTTCCTTCTCGTTGGTGAGATGGATCTGGACCGGCTCGCTTCGGCCTTGGCATCGTTGGCTTCGGTGCCGGTGAGCGAGGTCGCCGTCCACGACGAAGACTCCCTGGAACGGAACTGGGACGCCCTGGTCGGCTGCGAGTACGGGTCCACTCTGGGGGATGTGGACTGGCGGCTTGAGATCTATGTCGTGACGTCGTCGGAGACGAGGCAGCCGAGCCGGCGGGAACTCGCCGCCGGCTTGGCCGAGCAGCTGGGAACCGTGGTGCTGTACGACGCTGGACTGGTTCGCCCCAGCGCGTATTTGCTGGTCACGCCGGATGGCCGACAGGCCCGCGCCCGCGTGCGCGAAGAGGACGGTGCGGATGATGACGCGCAGCCACGGCTGGTGATCGATGCGGTGGAGATGGCCGTGCCATCACTGCCGCACGTCCCCGTGGCGTTGATCCCCGAGGTCATCCCGGAGTACCGGATGTCCACTCCGGTTCGGGACGGTCTGCAATCCCGGCTGGCGACCCTGCGCGTGCCTGCCGAAGCGGAAGAAGCCCTGTCACGGGCGGGAAACCTGCTCGGCGCGTGGGAGAGCACGGCGGTCCGTATGGCCAGCGGATGGCCGCCTGACGGCTGGTATCCCCTCGAGTATTACCGACAAGCCCTTGAGTGCCGCGACGAGCTCGCAGCCGGTGTCGAACGGCTCCCCGCCGCGGCCGCCGAACGGTTCGCCGACGCCGTCAACCAGATCGACAACGCTTTTCGGAGCGCCACGGGCGAGGACGGCACGAGCGCGGCTGCGCTGTTCGGAATCGGGGAGGCCGAACTCGCCGGGCGTAGCTGGTGGTGGAGGCGCCTCCCCGATCCCCGGCCATGGCCGGACACCCCGTGACTCGGCTCCTCGAACTTCCTGGAGGATGTCCGGTCCTCTTTAGAGGCGGGTCGTGGGACGGAGCCGGTGGGAGACGAGCATCCCCGCGACGGCGAGCAGGCCGGTCAGGACGAACACGATCAGCAGAGCGGCCCGCATCGAGGTGTCATGGTTCTTGCTGAGCGCGATGGCCCCTCCGCCGAGTCCGGCAATCACGGCGGTGGCGAAGGTCTGGGCGAGCTGGAGGGCTCCGCTGGCCTCACCTTGCCGCTCGGCCGAGGCCTGTCCCAGCGTCTCGGTCGTGGAGGCGTTGAACGCGACGCCCATCCCCAGCCCTCCGACGGCCCAGCCGAGGATGGCGGTCCATGACGGCAGCACGTCCGACAGAGTCGTGAGGGCGATCAGCACGACTCCCCCGAGAAGCACGGCGAAGCCGGTGACAGTGGCGGCGACACGCCCGGCGCCGCCGGTGTCGCGCTTGGCCTGCAGGGCGGAACCGGCCACCCAGGTGATCGCCCCAGCCGACAGTCCTAGCCCGGCCACGGTGGCGCTCATTCCGCGCAGGTCCTGGAGTCCGAGCGGAAGGAACGCCTCGGTGCCGAAGTAGGTCCCGCAGAGCAGGGCGCGGACGGTGACGCCTGCGCCGACACCGGGCCGGGCGGTGAGTGTGCCCGCCGGGGTCACCCAGCGCAGCGCGGGCGCCATGACGGCGACGCCGACGAGGGCCAGGCCGAGCAAGAGAGCAACGTTGTTCAGCAGCAAGGCCTGCAGGAGGAGACCCGTCCCGACGGTGAGCAGGACAGAGCTGCTCAGCGGGCGCTTCCACCACGGCAGCGCGGTGGCGGCGACGGCCGTGCCGGTCGGACGGCGCAGCACGCGCAGCGCGGGCAGCGTGAGCGCCGCCGCGACGACGATGATCGGAAGGATGACCAGGAAGACCGAGCGCCAGGTGGTGTGGTCGGCCAGCGTGCCGGTGACGGCCGGGCCGACGAGCGAGGGGACCGTCCACGCCGACGACAGCAGGGCGTACATCCGGGCCCGCAGGCGTTCGGGATAGGCCAGGCCGATCACGGTGTAGGCCGTGGCCATCACCGCGCCCACCCCGAGCCCCTGGCAGAAGCGGCCGGCCAGGAAGAGCGGCCAGGTGGGAGCGGCGGCGGCCACCACGCAACCGGCCGCCAGGACGGCCGTCCCCCAGGCCATCGGCCGCCACGGGCCGCGCCGGTCGGCGACCCGTCCCGCGAGCACGGTGCCGATGATGTTGGCCAGCATCAGCGCGGACAGTCCCCAGCCGTAGGCGCCGAGTCCGTCGAGGTCGTCGGC
Organism: Spirillospora sp. NPDC049652; assembly: GCF_040675125.1. Classification (NCBI taxonomy): domain Bacteria; kingdom Bacillati; phylum Actinomycetota; class Actinomycetes; order Streptosporangiales; family Thermomonosporaceae; genus Spirillospora; species Spirillospora sp. NPDC049652. The sequence continues at coordinate 4,008 of NZ_JBFAOF010000632.1, forward strand.
GATGCCGGGCAGCACGGTCGCCACCCCCAGCGACTCGAACGCGACGACGCCGACCGACAGCAGGACGCCGAGGGTGAGCGCGCGGTAGGCGCCGCCGAAGACGCCGTCGCCACCGGAATCCGTCGCCGGGGCGGAAGAGGGGGGTCGGTCAGGGGCGCGGCCGGCGGGGTGGTCCACCGGTTCGCCGGAGGTGCGGGCCATGGCGGCCTCCATAACGTTTCGTTCCGGATCGGAATGTAATACGTATACTCCGATCATGGCCCAGACGACAAGGGGAACCTCGAACGGCACCGCCCGCGGCGGCGCCGGGCGACCCCGCGACCCACGCATCCCGACGT
>NZ_JBFAOF010000633.1:0-4342 GCF_040675125.1 Spirillospora sp. NPDC049652
GGGCACCTCGCGGACGGCCGGGTCCGTGGGGATCGGCTGGAGCCACGGCACCTCGTGCCCGTGCACGAGCGGCTCGTCCGGGTCCGCGCCGGGGGCGCCGATCCCGGACGGCAGCGGACGGCGCGCCCGGGACTCCAGCGCGTTGAGGCAGGCGTTGGTGGCGATGCGGTACAGCCACGTCCGCATCGACGCCTTGCGCTCGTCGAACCGGTCGTAGGAACGCCACGCGCGCAGCATCGTCTCCTGGACGAGGTCCTCGGCGTCGGCGGCCGAGCCGAGCATCCGGTAGCAGTGGGTCAGGAGTTCCCGGCGGTGCGGGGCCGTGCGCGCTTCGAAGTCCACGTCCCGTACATACCGGGTGCGGACCGGAAATTCATCGGGCGGCGGCGATGAATCCGGGACCGGCGCCCGGTACGTACCGGGTGACAGCACACCGAACCGAGGGAGCGACCATGACCGACAACGAGACCGCCGTCCACGACCTGCTCGACCGGCTCTGCGGAGCGTGGGCGGACGGCGACGCCGACGCGTTCGCCGGCCTGTACGCCGAGGACGCCACGTCCATCTCCCCCAGCGTGTTCGCGTCCGGCCGGGACGCCGTCCGCGACCAGATGGCCGGGGCGTTCGCGGGGCCGTTCAAGAACACCCGCCTGCACGAGGAGGTCCACTCCGTCCGGTTCCCGAGCCCGACGACGGCGCTGGTCACCTCCCGGAGCACGGCGCTCGGTCCGGACGAGGAGCCCTCGGCGGCGGCCTCCTGGCTCCGGGCCACCTGGGTGCTCGCGACGGACGGCGACGGCTGGAAGGTGCACGCCTTCCACGGCTGCCCGGCGGCCTGACCCGAGGGCCCGCCGCCCGTGCCCGGTGAGTTTTGACGCGTCCGCGGGTCTCCCCTTGCACCGAACCGAGCAGGAGGACCGTATGAGCGGCATCACCGGAATCTGGGCGGCGGGCGTCCCGGTCACCGACCAGGACAGGGCCGTCGAGTTCTACGTCGGCGTCCTCGGCATGGAGAAGCGGCGGGACGTGCCACTGGGGCAGTTCGGCGGGCGCTGGATCGAGGTGGCCCCCGCCGGGTCGCCGACGTCGATCGCGCTCGTCCCCGCGAGCGAGGGGTCGCCGACCGGGCGCAGCACGGAGATCCGGCTCGCGACCGCCGACGCCCAGGCGCTGCACACCGAGCTGGTGGCGCGGGGCGTGGACGCCGACGACGTCCTGACCTGGGAGGGCGCGCCGCCGATGTTCGCCTTCCGCGACCAGGACGGCAACGCCCTCTCCGTCACCCAGGTCTAGTCCGCCCTCGCCACCTCAGTCGCCGTCCGCGAAGGCGTGGCGCTCGGCGAAGGACGCGAGGCTCTCGACGGCCTCCCGGGACCGGCGCCACGGCCGGACGATCAGCCGGTCGACGCCGAGCGCCGCCCATTCGGCCACTTCGTCCGGGTCCTCCAGGGCGTACGCGTGCGCGGTGATCTCGAACGGCTCGTCGCCGCGTCCGGCCTTCTCCCGGAGCTCGCGCAGCAGCTCGATCCGGGGCCGGATGCCGTCGAGGGTCTGCGGCATGGAGATCCATCCGTCGCAGAGGGTCGCGGCGCGGCGGAGGGCCGCCTTCGACTCGCCGCCCGCGAGGACGGGCAGGTGCGGCTGGACGGGCTTCGGCTCGAAGGCGAGTTCGGGGAAGGCGTAGAACTCGCCGCTGTGCTCGACGACGGGTTCGGTCCAGAGGCGGCGGGAGACGGCGAGGGCCTCGTCCAGGCGGCGGCCCCGGCTGGCGAAGTCGAGCCCGGCGGCGAGCCATTCGCCCTCGTACCAGCCCGCGCCGACGCCGACGACCGCGCGGCCGTTGGAGATCTGGTCGAGGGTCGCGAAGGTCCGCGCGGCCACGAGGGGGTGGCGCAGGCCGTAGAGGTACACGGCCGTCCCGAGCCGGACGCGCGTCGTCAGGGCCGCCAGCGCGCACAGGTAGGCGGGCGCGTCGTACAGCGGCGTCGCCGGGTTGAGGCGGGGCTTGTTGTCGTAGGGATAGGTCTCGGTGGACAGGTCGGTCGTGAAGACGAGGTGCTCGGCGAGCCAGACGGACTCGAAGCCGAGGCGGTCGGCGGTGACGGCCAGGTCCTTCCAGGCGGCCGGGTGGACGAGGCCGAGCGGAATGCCGAACTTCATGGGGTCCTCCCGTCGGCGCGGTCGCGGGCGACCGCCTCGGGTGCGCGCTGCTCCGGCGGGCCGTACCCGCCGCCGCCGGACGTCTCGACGATCAGGGCCTCGCCGGCGGCGAGGGGCTGGCGAGTGGCCTTCGTGCCGAGCGGCTCGGTCCGTCCGTCGGCGCGTTCCCGCAGGTAGGAGCCGGGGCGTCCGGGTGAGCCGCCGGACGCGCCGGGCGGCGGGCGCAGCAGCCGGTCGCCGCGGGTGTCCACGCGGGCGTCGTCCAGCACCCGCAGGACGGTCCGGGTGCCGAGGCCGCCGCGGTGCCGTCCCGCGCCGCCGGAGCCGGGGATGAGGGAGACCTCCTCGATCCGGACGGGCAGCCGGGCCTCGACGGGTTCGACCTGCGGGACGATGTTGCGCCCGCCGCCGAACAGCGCTCCGGTGGCGTCCGCGCCGTCGCCGTCCGGGCGGGCACCGGTGCCGCCGAGGTCGAACGCCATGTGCAGCCAGGGCGAGCGCACGCCGCTGATGCTGAACGCCTGGAGGATGCCGGAGGCGGCGGCGCCGTCCGGCGCGATGGCCGACAGGACGGCCTCCTCGGCGGCGGCGACCGTGCCGAACCGCCCGCCGCCGGGGAACGGCCGCGTGCAGTGGACGAGCGTGCCGCGCGGCAGCCGGATGTCGACGGGAGTGAAGCAGCCCTCGTTCATCGGCAGGGCCGGGTCCACGAAGCACCGCACCGCGTACAGGACGCCGCCGATGGTCTGGGAGAAGCCCGAGTTCACCGGCAGCGGGACCTGCTCGTCGGTGCCGTCGAAGTCCACGGTGAGCGCGCCGGCGCCGTCCGAGGTGACCGCGACGCGGACGGTGTGCCCGTCGTCCAGGGTGTAGGACGCGCTGCGCGTGCCCGCCGGGATGCCCGCGAGGCCGTCGCGCATGCGGCGTTCGGTGTGCGCGAGGTAGTCGGCGATGCCGTGGGCGAGGCCGTCCGGGGTGTACGTCTCGATGATCTCGGCGAGGCGGCGGGCGGCGACGTTCGCTCCTGCGATGAGCGCGCGCAGGTCGCCGACGAGGCGTTCGGGCGTGCGGCTGTTGGCGGCGAGGACGCGGACGAGGTCGTCCACGAGCCCCGTGGCGGTCGCGATCCGGACGGGCGGTAGCTGGAGCCCTTCCAGGAACACGTCGGTCGCGTCGGAGGCCATCCCGCCCGCGGAGAGCCCGGACAGGTCGGCGACGTGGATGAGCGTGCCCGTGAAGTAGGCGGGCGTCCCGTCCACGAACACGGGACGGAAGACGAGCAGGTCGTTGGCGTGGATGCCGCCCTGGTAGACGTCGTTCAGCACGAACACGTCGCCCGGCTCCATCGTCTCGGGCGGGTGGGCGTCCAGCAGGAACGGCAGGGCGCTGCGCAGGCTGGCGCACTGGATCAGCGCGGTCGACAGGGAGTGCGCGACGAGCCGCCCGCGCGCGTCGAGGATCGCCGCCGCCGCGTCCGCGCCCTCCACGATGAACGCCGAGTAGGCGGACCGGACGACCACGATCCCGGCCTCCTCCGCCGCCACGCACAGCGCGTTCCGCAGGATCTCGGCGGTCAGGTCGGGCGCGGTCGCCCCGGGGGGTGTCATGGCCGTGCCTCCAGGAGGATCGCGCCCTCGTCGTCCACGGTGCCGCGCCAGCCGGGCGGGACGAGCAGGGAGCACTGCGGTTCGGTGACGACGCACGGCCCGTCGAAGGCGTCCCCGGGCGCGTGGCTCGCACGCGCGCGGACCGGCACGTCCGTCCAGCCGTCCGGGAGCCAGATCCGGCGGGACGCCGCGGGCGACGGCACGGGAGTCAGGCGCGGCCCCGGCGGAGCGTCGCCGGGGAGCGTCACCCGCACGCGCGCGGTGGTCAGCTCGGCGGGGTCACGCAGGTCGATGCCGTACGACTCGTGGTAGCGCTTGTAGAACTCCTCGGCCGCGCCCTGCACGGTCTCCGGCGTGATCGGCCCGGCGGGCAGCTCCACGGTGAACGCGTGCGCCTGCCCGACGAACCGGATCCCGACCGATCGCACGACGGCGGCCGCGTCCCCCGCCGACAGGTCCGCGCGCGCCGACCGTTCCAGCTCGGCGAGCAGGCCGGTGAGCTCGCCGAGCGCCTCGCGGCTCGCGGAGCAGGACGTCAGCCGCGCGACCGGCGCGAGGAACGTGCGCGCCCGCTC
>NZ_JBFAOF010000634.1:0-4336 GCF_040675125.1 Spirillospora sp. NPDC049652
CGACCTGGCGCTGCTGACCGCGGCCGAGGGGGAACCCGAGCTCGGACGCCTCCTCGCCGACTCCCTGCTGGCGGCCCTGGTGCCGGGCGACCCGTTCCACCGCGAGCTCGCCGAGACGGCCCTCGCCTACCTGGATCACGGCAGCCGCATCGAGCCGACCGCCGCCGCCCTCCACGTGCACGGCAACACGGTGAAGTACCGGCTCCGGCGGCTGCGGGACCTCACCGGCCGTCCGCTCGCCGCCGCCTCCGTCGCCGACACCGCCCACTGGTGGTGGGCCCTGCGCACCTGGCTGGCGACCTCGTCCCGCTGATCAGGCGGAGGGCGCGGGCCAGTTCCGCAGGGCGACATCGAGGGCGTCCAGCGTCCTGGACCACGAAGTCTCCGAATCGCCCGAGTGCTCGAAGCCGCCGGACGCCTCCAGGCTGACGAAACCGTGGAAGGTGCTGCCAAGGAGGCGGACGGCGTGCGTCTGCTCCTCGTCCGGCACGCCGTAACCCCGCAGGATCGCCCGGGCCATCGCCGTGTGCTTGGGACCGGCGCTGGAGGCGGCCGTCTCCGGCGTCAGGCGCGTGCGCATGGCGTCGTAGCGGCCCGGATGCCGCCGCGCGTAGGCCCGGTAGGCATCGGCGAAGGCGACCAGGGCGTCCTTGCCCGCCCGCCCGGTCACCGCGTCCGCGACCCGGTCGGCCAGCTCCGCCAGGGCCAGCAGCGCCACCCGGACCCGCAGGTCGTGCGCGTTGGAGACGTGCGCGTACAGGCTCGCCACCGTGACGTCGAACCGGCGCGCGACCGCCGAGAGGGTCACGTTGTCGAAGCCGACCTCGTCGGCCATCTCCGCCGCCGCCAGTGCCAGGCGGTCCGCGGTCACCCCGGCCCGCGCCATGGGCCCCCTTCCAGAAACCTAAAGGCTTTAATAATTTGCATGGTACTCCTAGCTTGCATACCGTCGCAGACATGAACCCGCTCACCGAACAAGAGATCCGCGCGTCCTTCGTCAACTGCTCCAAGGGCGAGGCCAAGCGGCTCAACCTCCCCCGGGACTTCGCCGACCTCCCCTGGGACGACCTGGACTTCCTCGGCTGGCGCGACCAGGGCGCCCCCGAGCGCGCCTACCTGGTCACCGAGCACGGCGGGCGCCTCGTCGGCCTCGCGCTGCGCGCCACGGTCACCACCACCCGCGGCTTCACCGCGCGCAGCATGTGCTCGCTGTGCCTGACCACCCGGACCGGCGGCGGCGTCGCCCTGATGACCGCCCGCCGCACCGGCGAGCAGGGCCGCCAGGGCAACTCGGTCGGCCAGTACATGTGCGTCGACCTGGCCTGCTCCCTCTACGTCCGCGGCCGCAAGGAGAAGGCCGCCGGCGGCGGCATGGACGAGTCCTTGACCCTGGAGGACCAGATAGCCCGGGTCCGCACCAACCTCCAGACCTTCCTCACCAAGGTCACCCACTGACCCCCAGCCAACGAGCTGTCACCAGTGGGACGGCGGTGAGGTCCGGATGACGGCCCCGGGCAGAGCCCCCTGGGTGATCTCGCCTTCCGGCAGGGCGAGGTCGAAGTGCTCTCCGATCATGCGCAGCATGCGCCGCAGCCGCTCCGTTGGGGCGATGTCCTCTTCCTCCATGGCTTCTGGATCGAGCCCCGTCTGGTGCATGGCCTCCAGCAGGAGGGCAGGTTGCGCCCCGCCCATCTCGTCACCGTCGATGAGGGAGCAGGTAACGAGCGCCGCTCCGTCCTTGTAGTAGCTGAAGCGGGGCGGCGGATGGTCTTGCTGCGAGTCGAATACCAGCACCTCCGCGCCCCCCGTGGAGACCGCCACTGGGAGGAACCAGCCCTCGGCGCAGCCGGACTCGACGAGGAACGACCATTGGCCACTTCGGCCGAACCGCCCGACGGAGTAGACCCGCGCCATGTCGACCATGCGGCTCGCCTCGTCCGCAGTGAGGGCAGCAAGCATGTCGAGACTCGCGCGATCGGCGACGCGACCTACGAGTTCTTCAGGATCGATACCCCGGGCGCACGTGATGGAGAAGTCGGTGCATGTCGGGGAGCGGGCGCCGGACCAGCCGTCCGCGATCCATTCCAGGCCATCGGCCAAGACGAACACTCCTTTGTGACTGGGCGCTGAGCGTGGGGCCACTGCACGGCCTACTGGCCTAGCGTTCCGTAGTCATCGCTCGCTACGCGTTGGCGAGGATGTTCTACGGGTTCGGGGGGGGGTGCCGGGAGTCGGCGATGGCGGTTCTTGCGTTGGGCGGATGCCCAGGGCGGTTAGGCGGGGGAGTACCTCGGTGGCGAAGTAGGGGAGTTCATCGGTGTAGTTGAGGAAGGACAGGGCGATGCCGTCGAAGCCGGCGTCGGCGAAGGCGGCGAGGGAGTGGGCGACGTCGTCGGGGGTGCCGACCAGGGGGCAGCTTCCGTGACCCGCGGCGAACCTTCCGCGGTAGGTGCTGAGCATCTCGGGGGTGAAGGACTGCGCGTGCAGGCCTTGCAGGCGCATGACCTCGTCCACGGCGGGCCAGTCGGCGTGCTCGTCGGCGTAGTAGGCCAGGCGCTGCTCGGCTTCGGCTCGGGTGGGTCTGCAGACCACGTGGCCGAGCGTGAAGACGCCCACGGAACGGCCCATGGCCTCGGCGTCCGCTTTGATCGCCTTGACGATGTCCGCGCCGTCCTCCGGGCCGCCGACCACGGTGAACGCGTGGTCGGCATTGCGGGCGGCGAAGGAGCGGCCCTGCTGGGACGATCCGGCGTTCATGGTCAGCACCTTCCTGCCGTCGTACGGGCCGGGCGCGCCGACCACGCCGCGTAGGTGGAAGAAGCGGCCGTCATGGTCGAAGGGTTCGGTGCTCGTCCAGATGCGTTGGACGATGTCCCACCATTCCTGCGCGTAGGCGTACCGGGTGTCGTGGTCGGAAGGCAGGGAGAGGCCGAACATCTCGTATTCGGGGGCGTGCCATCCGGCGACGATGTTGAGGCCGGCGCGGCCTTTTCCGAGTTGGTCGAGCGTGGCCAGCTGCTTGGCGGCGACCACGGGATGGTGGAACGCGGTGTGCACCGTGCTGAACACCCGGATCCGCCGCGTCGCGGCGAGGAGGCCCGAGGCCCAGACCAGCGGATCGAGAGCGCTGCGGTGGAAGGCGGTGTCGGGGCCCCAGTCGATCCAGCGCGCGACCGGGAGCAGGAAGTCGAGCCCCGCCCGGTCGGCGAGCGTGGCGAGTCGCAGATTGTTGTCCCAGGTGGCGTGCCAGCGTTCGGGAACGGTGGTGATGGCCAGTCCCGATTCGGTGTTCGGAGAGAACAGGCCCAACTGGAAATTCATCGTGCCCCGCCTTCTTCCGGTCGCGGAGCCTTCAGTATCGAGAAGCGGCGTGACGGAAGAGGGCGGGGCGGGCTGGCCGGATAGCGCCAGTAATGCCGTTGTCTTGGAGCCTTGCCGGGCTCAAATCGGGCGGATCAGTGGCCGCAGATGTGTTGGTGTTCTAGTTCGAAGGGGACGGCTCCGGTCGTTGACGGGGTGACCTCCAGGACGAGTTCGCCTGCCCGGTAGACCGGGCGGACGAAGTCGTGGGTGGTCAGGAGCGTTTCGGGCGGCAGGGAACCGCCGAGTGGGTCGATGCGGTCCAGTGCGCCGGTCGCCAGGGCCTCCGCCAGGGTCAGCGTTCCCCGTAGGAGGTGCTGATTCGGGAAGCGGACGGCCCGCCCCTCGCGCCTGTGGTCGCGGAGGGCCTGGAGGGCGCCGGGGGAGTGCTCGGACGGGCCGGTGGCCTGGCCGTTCTCGGCTACTGCGGCACCTTGCGCGAGGAGGGCGGCGGTCGCTGCGGCGGTGGTCGCCGGGTCCAGTTCCACGGACGCGGCGTGGTGGGCCTCGGGGTGCCTCACCGGGTGGGTGCAGAGCAGGATCGGGTCCGGGACGGCGTCCAGGACCATCCGTTCCAGAGCCGAGCGGTCCCGGTGGCCCGCGTCGATGCCCAGGACGGTCATCGGACGTCCACGAAGACGGGGTTGGCGTAGCACCACAGGTCGTCCCAGGGGGCGGCCGCGCCTTGGACGTCCATCATCGGCTCGAGACCGTTCGCGCGCTTGCCGTCCGTGCCGCGCAGGCGCACGTAGAACGGGTCGCGGACGTTGCGGAAGCGGTGTTCGAAGTGCAGCACCGAGGCGTGGCGGCGCGGCGTGAACGACTCGACGACCGAGACGTGGGGGTTGGTGAAGGCGTCGCGGTCGGCGGCGGGGCCGGTGACCGCTCCGCGGATGAGGTCGAGGCGGGCCAGGCGGGGGATCTCGCCGGACGCGTTGGGGGTGGTGGCCGTCCGGACGGTGATGCGGACGGTGAC
>NZ_JBFAOF010000635.1:0-4330 GCF_040675125.1 Spirillospora sp. NPDC049652
CCGCGCGACTGAACGCGCGCTCGGCCGCGCCGCTGTACGCGCGCCTGGCCGCCCCGCTGGCCGCACAGCCGGCAGCGCCGCTGTACGCGCGGTCGGCCGCGCGGCTGTTCGCGCGGCTGGGCGGGCGACTGGGCGCGCGGCGGGGTGCGGGGTGCGTGCGGCGTCGGACGCGCGTCCCGTGAGCCCGCGTCTTCGCGCGCCCGAGCGCCGGTGGCTCGCGCTGACCGCCGCGCTCACCGCGGCGTTCATGGACCTGGTGGACGTGACGGTCGTGAACGTCGCGCTGCCCCGGATCCAGGAGGACCTGCACGCCGGTCCGCGGCTCGGCCAGTGGACGGTCTCCGCCTACGCCCTCGCCTACGCGTTGCTGCTGGTCACGGGCGGGCGGCTCGGCGACATCCTCGGCCGGCGGCGGGTGCTGCTGTCCGGCCTGGCGGGCTTCGTCTTCGCGTCGTGGGCGGCCGGGGCGGCGCACTCCCCCGGCGCGCTGATCGCGGCGCGGGCCGCGCAGGGCGTGTTCGCGGGCGTGATGGTGCCGCAGACGCTCTCGGTGATCAGCGTCCAGTTCCCACCCGGACGCGCCCGCGCCCGCGCGTTCACCCTCTACGGCGTCCTGCTCGGCGCGGCGCAGGTCGGGGGGCCGCTGCTCGGCGGGCTGCTGCTGCACTACGACGTCGCGGGGCTCGGCTGGCGGGCGATCTTCCTGGTGAACGTCCCGGTCGGGCTGGCGGCCCTGCTCGGGGTGGACCGCTGGATGGACGACTCGCGCGCGACCCCGCCGCCCCGCCTGGACCTGGCCGGGGTCCTGCTGGCGGGTGTCGCCGCGCTCGCGCTGACGCTGCCGCTCGTCCAGGGGCGGGCGCTCGGCGGACCGGTGTGGAGCCTCGTCCTGCTGCTCGCCGGCGTCCCGGCGGTGGCGGCGTTCGTGCTGGTGGAGACGCGTCGCGAACGGCTCGGGCGGAGCCCGCTCGTCCCGCCGTCGCTGCTGCGCCGCCGCTCGTTCGCGGCCGGGCTGGTGCTGACCACGGCGCTGTTCGGCACGGTCGCGGCCTGCTTCATCGCGCTCACCTGGGCACTCCAGTCGGGGCTCGGCTGGTCGCCGCTGCTGGTCGCGCTGACCGGCGCGGCCTGGCCCGCCGGGATGGCCTGCACGGCCCAGCCCACGCACCGGCTCGGCCCGCCCCGCGCCCGCGCCTTCGTCCGGACGGGCCTGGTCGTGATGGCGTGCGGGGTCGGCGGGCTCGCGGCCGTCTTCGCCCTGGCCGGGACGGATCTGCGGCCCTGGCACCTGCTCCCCGGACTGTTCTGCGCCGGGATCGGCATGGGGCTGGTGCTGCCGGTGCTGGCCAACGCCGTCCTCGCGGACGTCCCGGCGGGCGAGTCCGGGGCGGCGTCCGGCGTCTACAACTCGGTCACGCAGTTCGCGGGCGTCCTCGGAGTCGCCGCGGCCGGGCTCGCCTTCTACTCCGGCGGCGCTTCGGGGGACGCGGCGTCCGCACCCGGCGCGGCGGCCCGGACGCTCGGCGTCATGGTCCCGGTTCTCCTCGCGGCCGCCGCCCTCGCCGCGCTGCTCCCCCGCCGCCTCCCCTGGACGGACGGCCCCCCGACCGGGCCCGGGGACGCAGCGGCCGGAGGCCCGGACGCGGTGACCCGGGCCACCGGGGGCGGGTTCGCGGCGGCCGAAGGCCCGGACACGGCGGCCCGGGACGCCGTGGGCGGGTACGCGGCGGCCGGAGGCCGGGACGTCCCGGTGGCCGGGGACGCCGGGGACGCGGGGAGAGGACGATCCCGAATCGGGATGATTCGGGCTAGCCTGCTCCGACACGTCCACCCCGGGAGGTCGCGCTGAGCACCGCACGTGTGACCGTCGTCGTCCCGACCCGCGACTCCGCGCGGACGCTGGAGCGGTGCCTCGCCTCGCTGCGCGCGCAGAGCGAACCGGTCGAGCTGGTCGTGGTGGACAACGCGTCCACGGACGGGACGCCCGGGATCGCCGCCGCGTACGCCGACACCGTGCTGACGGGCGGGCCGGAGCGCAGCGCGCAGCGCAACCTCGGCTGGCGGGCCGCGTCCGGGGACGTCGTGGCCTTCGTGGACTCGGACATGGTCGTCTCCCCCGGCGTCGCCGCCGAGGCGGCCGGGGCGTTCGCCGCCGACCCGGGCCTGGGCGGGCTGGTCATCCCGGAGGAGTCGTTCGGGCAGGGCTTCTGGGCGCGGGTGCGGGCCGTGGAGAAGCGCGCCTACCTGGGCGATCCGGCCGTGGAGGCGGCGCGGATCTTCCGCCGGACGGCGCTGGCCGCCGTCGGCGGCTACGACGAGGGCCTCAGCGCCTTCGAGGACTGGGACCTCGCCGACCGCGTCGCCGCGACGGGCCTGCGGATCGGCCGGACGGCCTCGGGCGTCCTGCACGACGAGGGCCGCATCACGCTCCGGTCCGCCTACCGCAAGCGGCGCTACTACGGGCGGTGGCTGCCCGCGTACCGGGACCGTCCGACCGCGCGGTCGTTCGGCCGGGGCGGGACGCTCCGGCGGCTCCCTCTGCTGGACTCCCCGGTCGTCGCGGCCGGGGTGCTCGTCCTGAAGGCGACCGAGGCGGCCGGGCTGCTCGCGGGCGCCCGCGCGTCGGGGAAGGGGAAGCCGTGACCGCGACCGCGCCGGCGTCCGCCCCCGCCGCGTCCAAGCTGCCGGTCATCTCCGGCAGGCAGGACGCGCTCGACGGCGTCCGGGCCATCGCCGCGCTCATGGTGCTGCTGTTCCACGTGGCCGCGAGCACCGGCTACCTCACGGGCGAGCCCACACCGCTGACGCGGTTGCTGTCCCGGGGCGAGATCGGCGTGCCCATCTTCTTCGTCCTGTCCGGGCTGCTGCTGTACCGGCCCTGGGCGTCGGCGGCGCTCGGCCTGCGCCGCTCCCCCGGGACGGGCGGCTACCTGTGGCGCCGCCTGCTGCGGCTCATGCCCGCGTACTGGGTCGTCATGGCGGTCGCCCTCGGCATGTACAGCCGCGACCACCTGTCGGACATCCCGAGCCTGGTCGGCATCGGCACGCTCACCTACGGCTACGACCCGCATCCGTGGTGGACGGACCATCTGGGCCCCAAGGGGCTCGGGCAGATGTGGAGCCTGTGCGTCGAGGCGTCCTTCTACGTCGCGTTGCCCCTGCTCGCCTTCCTGCTGGACCGGTGGGCCCGGCGCGGGACGTCCGTTGACGTCCGTGCCCGGCGGCTGCTGTACGCGCTGGGCGCGATGTCGGTGGGGTCCGTCCTCTACGCGGTGGCCGTGCTCAAGACGCCGAACCCGCCGTACTGGGGCAGCATGCTCCCGCAGTACCTCGGCTGGTTCGGGGGCGGGATGGCGCTGGCCGTGGTGACGGTCTGGGCGAACGCGGTGCCGTCCGGCCCGGCGGCCCGGTTCGCGCGGACGGTCGCCGCCTCGGCCGTGACCTGCTGGACGGCCTGCGTGCTCGTCTACGTCATCGCGTCCACGCCGTTCACCGGCCTGTCCCGGCTGAACTCCACCAACGCCTGGACGACCGGGTTCAGCGTCGTGCTGTACGGACTGGTCGCGCTGCTGCTGGTCGCCCCGGCGGCGCTGGCCCCGGCCGGCGACCCGCTGGTCGGACGCGTCCTCGGCAACCCGGTGCTGGCGTTCCTGGGCCGCGTCTCCTACGGGGTCTTCCTCTGGCAGTTCGTGGTGATCTTCGTGTGGTTCGACCTGACCGACCACGCGCCGTTCACCGGCGACCTGCTGACCGACTTCCCGGTGTGCCTCGCGCTGACCGTCGCCGTCGCGACGGTCAGCTATTACGCGGTCGAGGAGCCCGTCCGGAAGCTGGGCGGCCGGCTGAACTCACGACCCGCTCGGACGGACACCGCCGCCGGTGGTTGACCCTGGTCCGGCCCCCGGGTCGGCGGCCGGGGCCCATTGGAGGGCGACGCCGTCGGCCAGCCAGATGTCGGGGGCGTCCGGCGCGGTGAGCGCGGCGGTGAGGCGGCCCAGGACGACCAGTCCGCAGATCTGCGGCAGGACGTCCCGGAGCAGCGGCAGCAGGTCCGGCCGGACGCCGTGCTGGTTCAGCCAGGCCGCGGCGGCGACCGAGACACCGCCGACCAGCATGAAGAACGCGGCGATCCAGGCGGACCGGACGGTCCGGGCCGCGCGCCGTCCCGACCACTGCGGCAAGGCTCCGACCAGCGCGGACACCGCCGCGACGGCCAGCCCGAGCGGACCCGCCAGCCAGAATCCGAGGGCCGCCGCGAGGACGGCCGGGGCCGCGACGCGGAGCGCCCGCGTCGCGCGCGCGTCGGGCACTCGCGGCGTGGCGGCGGGAG
>NZ_JBFAOF010000636.1:0-4326 GCF_040675125.1 Spirillospora sp. NPDC049652
GCCGTCCACGCGACGCCGACCCTGGAGACCGTGGTCGCCGTCGTCGCCGGGCTGGTCGCGGGCGTCCCCGTGGTGCCGCTGCCCCCCGACTCCGGACCCGGCGAACGCGCCCACATCCTGCGCGATTCGGGCGCGACCCGCCTGCTAGCCGCGAGCGACGCCGCGCCGCAGGGCCCGGACGTCCCGCCGCTCGTCGCCGTGGACCGCCTCCGCCCGTCCGGGACCACCTCCGCTTCCGCGGCCGAACGCGGGCCCGAGCACCTCGGCGGTGGCCGGGGTTCGGTGGAAGGCGAGCGGCGCACCGTCGCGTCGCCCGGATGCGACCCCGGCTCGACGGCGTTCATCCTCTACACGAGCGGGACGACCGGCGCCCCGAAGGGCGTGCTGATCTCCCGCGCCGCGGTCGCCGCCGGGCTCGACGCGCTCGCCGAGGCGTGGGCCTGGACGGCGGACGACACCCTCGTCCACGGCCTGCCGCTGTTCCACGTGCACGGGCTGGTGCTCGGGGTGCTGGGGCCGCTGCGGGCCGGGTCGCCGCTCGTCCACACCGGGCGGCCGGCCCCGGAGGCGTACGCGGACGCGGCGCGCGACGGCGGGACGCTGTTCTTCGGCGTCCCCACGGTGTGGTCGCGGATCGCGCGCGACCCCGGGGCCGCGGCGGCGCTGCGCGGCGCGCGGCTGCTGGTGTCGGGGAGCGCGCCGCTGCCGGTCCCGGTCTTCGAGCGGCTGGCCGAGCTCACCGGCCACCGTCCGGTCGAGCGGTACGGGATGACCGAGACCCTGATCACGGTGAGCGCCCGCGCGGACGGCGACCGCGTCCCGGGCTCGGTCGGGTTCCCGCTGCCCGGCGTCCGCACCCGGCTGACCGGCGAGGACGGGGCCCCGGTGCCTGCGGACGGCGAGACGCCCGGCGCCCTGGAGGTGTCCGCCCCGACCCTGTTCGACGGGTACCTGGGCCGTCCGGAGGCCACCGCCGCGTCCTTCACCCCGGACGGCTGGTTCCGCACCGGCGACATCGCGATCCTCGACCCGGACGGACGGCACCGCATCGTCGGCCGCGCCTCCACCGACCTGATCAAGAGCGGCGGCTACCGGATCGGCGCGGGCGAGGTGGAGAACGCGCTGCTCGCGCATCCGGCCGTCCGGGAGGCCGCCGTCGTCGGCGTCCCGCACGAGGACCTCGGCGAGCGGGTCACCGCGTTCGTGGTGGCCGAGGACGGCGTCGCGGAGAAGGAGCTGGCCGACTTCGTCGCGGACCGCCTCTCCGCCCACAAGCGGCCCCGCGTCGTCCACTTCGTGGAGTCCCTGCCGCGCAACGCCATGGGCAAGGTCGTGAAGACCCGCCTGAGTGGGTGATCCGCCCGACCGGGTGATCGCCTGACGGGGCGTTCCGCCCGGCCGGGTGATCGGGCCGCCCACCTGCGCGGACATTCAGGACGGCGCGGTACGTTCCACGCGATCCGCCCGATAGGCTGAGGCTTCGAGATGACAAGCACGCATGACGCCTCGGCCGCCGACCCCGCCCACTCGCTGGAGCCCGTCCCCGCCGAGGCCCGCAGCTCGACCGCCCTCCACCAGTTCTGGATCTGGGCCGGCGCGAACATCGCCCCCATCAACTGGGTGCTCGGCGCCCTCGGCGTCAAGCTCGGGCTGAGCCTCGCCGACACGATCACCGTGCTGGTCGCGGGCAACGTCCTCGGGATGGCGGTGTTCGGGCTGTTCGTCCTGATGGGCCAGCGGACCGGCGTCACCCAGATGGTGCTGGCGCGGTCGGCGTTCGGCCGCCGCGGCGCGTACCTGCCGGCCGCGCTGCAGGGCGTGATGTCGGCGGGCTGGTGCGCGGTCAACACCTGGATCGTGCTCGACCTGGTGATGGCCCTGCTCGGCCAGCTCGGCGTGCACGGCGGCACCGCGCTCAAGGTCGTCGTGGTGCTGGTGATCATGGGCCTGCAGGTCGGGATCGCCGCGTCCGGGTTCCGGGCGATCGCCTCGTTCGAGAAGTGGACGGTCCCGATCACGCTGGTGGTGCTCGCCGCGATGACCGCCGTCGCCTGGACGAAGGCCGGCGTGCACTGGGACTTCCCCGGCGCGCACCTGGCCGGGAAGAGCCGCCTGTCGGCCATGACCACGGTCATGACCGCGATCGGCGTCGGCTGGGGCATCACCTGGTTCGCCTACGCGTCGGACTACTCCCGCTTCGTCCCGCAGTCGGTGACCCGCCGGAAGCTCTACTGGTCGAGCGTGCTCGGGCAGTTCGTCCCGGTCGTGTGGCTCGGCGTGCTCGGCGCGTCCCTCGCCACCGCCAGCCAGACCACCGACCCCGGCAAGCTGATCGTCGACTCGTTCGGCGCGCTCGCGGTCCCGGTGCTGCTGCTGGTCGTGCACGGCCCGATCGCGACGAACATCCTCAACGTCTACTCGTGCTCGCTGTGCGCGCAGGCCGTCGACTGGAACGTGTCGCGCCGCGCCGTCTCCTACGGCGTCGGGATCTTCGCCGCCGCGTTCACGATCCTGCTGGTCTTCCAGGAGGACTTCGCGCACACCCTGGACGCCTGGCTCGCCGGGCTCGTCACCTGGGTCGTGCCGTGGGCCGCCGTCATGGCCGTCCACTTCTACGTCGTGAAGCGGCAGGACGTGGACATCGACGCCCTGTACGACCCGCCCGGCTCGTCCCGCCTCGGCGACATCCGGTGGGACGCCGTCGCCTCCTTCCTGCTGGGCGCCCTCGCCACCTGGAGCTTCCAGTACGGCGTCCCCACGGCCCTCCAGGGCCCCGCCGCCGGGGCGCTCGGCGGCATCGACCTGTCCTGGCTCGCGGGCGCGCTCGTCGCCGGCGGCCTCTACCTGCTGCTGTCCCGCCGCCGCGCGGCCGTGCTCGTCCCGGCCCGCCCGTCCAACTGAGGAGTCCGCCGGTGAAGCTCATCCGCAACGTCCGCCTGTCCGGCCGCGACGAGCTGCTCGACATCGAGGTGGACGACGGCCGCTTCGCCCGGATCGTCCCCGCCGGCCAGGGCTCCGGCGACCTCCTCGCGGACGGCGCGGGCGGCCTCGCCTCCCCGCCCTTCGTCGAGCCGCACGTCCACCTGGACACGACCCTCACCGCGGGCGAGCCGCGCTGGAACGCGTCCGGCTCCCTCTGGGAGGGCATCGCCGTCTGGTCCGAGCGCAAGCGGACCCTGACCGGCCAGGACGTCATCGACCGGGCCACCGAGGTGCTGCGCTGGTACGCCGCCAACGGCGTCCTGCACGTCCGCAGCCACGTGGACGTCACCGACCCGGCCCTGGTCGCCCTGGACGCCATGATCGAGGTCCGCGACCGCGTCCGCGGCGTCGTGGACCTGCAGCTCGTCGCCTTCCCGCAGGAGGGGATCGTCTCCTTCGAGGACGGCCCGGAGCTGCTGGAGAAGGCGGCCGAGCGCGGCGTGGACGTCGTCGGCGCGATCCCGCACTTCGAGGACACCCGCGAGGACGGCGTCCGCTCCCTGGAGATCGCCTTCGACATCGCCCAGCGGCACGGCCTGCTCCTCGACGCGCACTGCGACGAGATCGACGACGAGCAGTCCCGCTTCGTCGAGGTCCTCGCGACCCTCGCCCGCCGCGGCGGCCTGCGCGAGCGCGCCACCGCGTCCCACACCACGGCGATGGGGTCCTACAACGGCGCCTACTCCTACAAGCTCCAGCGCGTCCTCGCCCGCAGCGGCATCAACCTGGTCAGCAACCCGATGGCCAACCTCTGCCTGCAGGGCCGCTTCGACGACTACCCCAAGCGCCGCGGCCTCACCCAGGTCAAGGAGATGCTCGCCGCGGGCGTCAACGTCGCCTTCGGCCACGACGACGTCATGGACCCCTGGTACCCCCTCGGCACCGCCTCGTCCCTCCAGGTGGCCCTCGTCGGCGTCGCCGCCGCGCAGCTCACCGGCACCGCCGAGATCGACGAGGCCTTCCGGATGATCACCGACCGCGCCGCCCGCGTCCTGAACCTGGGCGACCGCTACGGCATCGCCGAGTCCCGCCCCGCCAGCCTCGTCATCCTTCCGGCGGCGTCCCCCTACGACGCCATCCGCCGCCAGACCCGCCCCACCCACGTCATCTCCCACGGCACCCTCATCGCCGAGACCCCCGCCACCCCCACCCGCCTCACCTGGCCCGGCGAACCCACCCGAGAAGTCGACTTCACCCGCCCGACCACTCGCTGAACCCCGCTTACAGCGAGAGCGAAAGCCGCCGCCACCAACCCCCGCTCAGGACGCGACGGTCACCTGGCGATCCACGGCAGCCCGGAAGCCCCAGGCCGACTCGTCCGCCCACGCCCGCCCCAACCCTGTG
>NZ_JBFAOF010000637.1:0-4326 GCF_040675125.1 Spirillospora sp. NPDC049652
CGCACGCCGCCGTCGTCCAGCGTGGAGATCCGGCGGCGGTCGCCCCAGCCGTCCGGGGAGCGCGCGCCGGACGCGACCAGGTGGGCGAGCGGCAGGCCGCGCTCGCGCATGAGCAGCGCGGTCTCGTAGGCGACCAGCGCGCCCATGCTGTGCCCGAACAGGACGGCCGGGCGGTCGGCGTACTGCCCGATGGCCCCGGCGACGAGCCTGGCGAGCCGCCGCGCGTCGGGGACGAGCGGGTCCCGGAGCCGGTCGGCGCGGCCCGGGTACTGGACGGCGTGCAGCTCGACCGCCGGGCCGACGGCCTCGGCCCAGCTCCGGTAGAACACCGCCGACCCGCCCGCGTGCGGGAAGCAGAACATGCGCAGCGGGGCCCACGGGCGGCTGGTCGTGCAGCGGAACCAGGTCACGGCACCAGATCCTCGACTTCCTCGGGGACGTGACGGGCGAGGCGGGGGTCGTGCGGGAGCGGCCAGGGGGCGAGGCGCGGGTCGGGGACCACCTTGGAGGTGACGGACTCGGCGGCCACGGCGAAGCCCCGGTTGCGGTAGTTGGCGATCGCGTTGGGGTGGTCGAGCGAGCTGGTGCGCAGCCAGACGCGGGTGGCGGGACCGGAGTGCCCGGCCCACAGCCGCCCGCGCTGCCAGGCGCGCCGGGTGCACTGCTCGACCAGGTAGCCGCCGTAGCGGCGGCCGACGAACGCGGGGGTGAGGCCGACCAGGTGGATCTCGGTGTCGCCGCCCGGCTGCGCCTCGATCTCGAAGTACCCGGCGACGGTGCCCTCGGCCATGGCGATCCAGGTGGACAGCTCGGGGCGGTCCACCCAGCGCGTCCAGTCGGCGTGCGTCCAGCCGAACCGGTCGGTCCAGCAGACCCGCGCGCCGACGGCCGCGTACAGGGCCCGGTTGACGTCCGGGGACGGCACCCGCGCGAGGGTGAAGGTCATCTCGACGGACGGCAGCGGCGCGGGCCGGAGCGCGGCGGGGTCGAGCATCTCCATCGTCCACTCGGTGACCGCGGGGACCTCGACCGGGTCGGACGCCGGCTCAGCCACCCATGGCCTCCGCCAGGCCGCGCGGGCGCATGTCGGTCCAGTGCTCCTCGACGTACTCGACGCACGCGGCGCGGGTGTCGGCGGGCTTGGCGACCGTCCAGCCTGCGGGGACCTCGGCGAACGACGGCCAGAGCGAGTACTGGCCCTCGTCGTTGCGCAGCACGAGGAACGTGCCGTCGGGGTCCTCGAACGGGTTGGTCATCGGGTGGTCCTTCCGGCCGGGTGATCTGTCAGGTTAGCGTGGCGTTCGTCCAGCTCGGCGGCGAGCACCGGGCCCATCAGGGCGACCGCCTCGGGGTCCATCAGGCCGTGGTGCTCGGCGTCCACGGGGTGCTCGGCGACGCGGCCGGCGACGACCGCGCCCCAGTGCTCGACGGGGTCGGGCGCGTCCGCCGGGCGGCCCCGGAGCGCGGTGAAGAACAGCACGTCGCCGCGGAACGTCCCGGGCCGGTAGGTCTCGGCCTGCCGGATGCCCGCCTGGTAGGCGCGGAAGACGCGGACCAGGTCGTCCTCGCCGAGGGTGGCCAGCACGTCGGCGCGCTCGGCGAGCAGCTCCATGATCCTCGGGACGTCGGGTTCGCCGTCGCGGATGAGCGCGGCGGGGTCCATGCCGATCGCGCCGAGCACCTCCGGCAGGACGTCGCGCTCGGCGGAGTCCAGGTCCTGCCCGTGGTAGGAGTCGATCAGCGCGAGCAGCCCGACCTCCGCGCCCGCCGCCTGGAGCCGGCAGGCGGTCTCGTAGGCGATCAGGCCGCCGAGCGACCAGCCCGCCAGGTGGTACGGCCCCTCAGGCCGGACGGTCCGGATCAGCTCGGCGTAGTCGGCGGCCATCGCGGCGACGTCCGCGGCCGGTTCCGCGCCGGTGAACACCCGCGACTGGAGGCCGTAGACGGGCTGGTCGGCGGGCAGGTGCGCCAGGAACTGCATGTACCCCCAGGCCAGGCCGCCCGCCGGGTGGACCAGGAACAGCGGCGGCCTCGTCCCGGTCGCCCGGATCGGCAGCAGCGGCTGGAGGCCGGGGTCGGCCCCGGTCCCGGTGTCGTCGCGCCGGACGATCCGCTCCACGGTCTGGTGCGTGAACACGTCGCGCGGGGTCAGCTCGACACCCGCCTGCTCCGCCCGGCTGACCAGGCGGAGCGCGGTGACGCTGTCGCCGCCGAGGTCGAAGAACGACACGTCCGCGCCGACCTCGTCCAGGCCGAGGACCTCGGCGAACACCGCGCAGAGGGCCTGCTCGGCGGGGGTCTCGGGCGCGCGTCCGGCGGCGGCCCCGGCGAAGTCCGGGACGGGCAGCGCGCGGCGGTCGACCTTGCCGGTCGGGCCGAGCGGCAGGGCGTCCAGGACGACGACCGCGGCCGGCACCATGTACTCGGGCAGCCGCTCGGCGAGCGCCCGGCGCAGCGCGGCCGTGTCGGGGGTGGCTCCGGCGGCCGGGACGACGTAGGCGACCAGGCGTTTGACCCCGGCGTCCTGGTGGACCAGGACGGCGGCGTGCGCGACGTCGTCCAGTCCGGCCAGGGCCGCCTCGATCTCGCCCAGCTCGATCCGGAACCCGCGGATCTTCACCTGGAAGTCGGCGCGGTCGACGTATTCGAGCGCGCCGTCCTCGCGGCGGCGCATCAGGTCGCCCGTGCGGTACATGCGGGCGCCGGGCGGGCCGAACGGGTCGGCGACCCAGCGCTCGGCGGTCAGCGCGGGCCGCTTCAGGTAGCCGCGGCCGAGACCGGAACCGGCGATGTACGCCTCGCCGGTGACGCCGGGCGGGACGGGACGCAGCGCGTCGTCCAGCACGTACACCCGCATGCCGCCCATCGGACGGCCGAGGACGGTCGTCGTCTCCGCCGGGTCCGCGAGCGCGGCGCGCATGTCGGCGTAGGTGGCGTAGGTGGTGGCCTCGGTCGGCCCGTAGACGTGGCCGAGCCGGAGGTCCGGGCAGGCGGCGAGGACCTTCCGCATCGCGGCGGCCGAGCCGGACTCGCCGCCGGTCAGCACCTCGCGCAGCCCGGCGAACGCCTCGGGCCGCTCCTCGGCGACCAGGTTGAACAGGGCGGTCGTGAGGAAGAGGCCGGTGACGCCCTCGCTCTTGACCAGGCGCTGGAGTTCGCCCGCGTCCACGCGTCCGGGCGGGGCGACCACCGCGGTCCCGCCCGCCAGCAGCGGCACCCACAGCTCGTAGGTGGACGCGTCGAACGCGTGCGGCGAGTGGACGAGTACGCGGTCGTGCGCGCCGGACCGCAGGGCCGGATCGGTGGCGAGGTCCACCACGTTCTGGTGGGTGACCATCGCGCCCTTGGGCAGCCCGGTCGAGCCGGACGTGAACATCACGTACGCGAGCTGCTCGGGACGGACCTCGACGCCCGGATCGGTGTCCGGATATCCGGCCAGGTCGGGGCATTGGTCGATGACGATGGTCTCGGCGGCGACGCCGAGGTCCGCGACGCGGGGGCGCATGGCCTCGTCCACCAGCAGGACGGGTGCCTCGACCTCCTCGACGGCCCACCGCACGCGGTCCTGCGGGTAGCTGTGGTGGATGGGCGCGTAGGCCCCGCCCGCCTTGAGGACGGCGAGGGTCGCGACCGCGACGTCCGCCGACCGTTCGAGGAGCATCGCCACGCGGGTGTCACGTCCGACGCCCCGCGCCCGCAGCAGGTGGGCGAGACGGTTGGCGCGCCTGTCGAGCTCGCCGTAGGTGACGACGCCGTCGGGCGTGCGGAGGGCCTCCCGGCCGGGATCGGCCGCGGCGTGGGCCGCGAAGCGCGCGGTGATCGTCTCGGGGACGCGTGCTACGGCCTCGCCCTGCCCGTCCTCCAGGAGCCGCCGGCGCTCGCCGGGCGGGAGCACCTCGACGCGGCCCAGCGGGGTGTCCGGTTCGTGGGCGATCGTGTGCAACACGCGCACCAGCCCGTCCATGATCCGCCCGGCGCGGTCCGCGGTGAACAGGTCGGTGCGGTGGTCCAGCCGCAGCGCCAGCCGCTCCCCCGGGACGGCGGCGAGGGCGAGCGGGTAGTGCGAGGCGTCGTATCCGCCGACGCCGTGCAGGGTGAGCCCGCCGATCGCGGCTCCGGCGGCCTCCGGGTCGAACGGGTAGTTCTCCAGGACGGTCATCGTGTCGAACAGCGTGCCGACGCCGGAGAGCCGCTGGATGTCGGTGAGGCTCAGGTGGTGGTGCGGCAGGAGGTCGGCCTGCTCCCCTTGGAGGGCGGCCAGCGCCCGCGCGACCGTGTCCCCCGGGCGCGCGCGCACGCGCACCGGGAGGGTGTTGATGAACAGGC
>NZ_JBFAOF010000638.1:0-4322 GCF_040675125.1 Spirillospora sp. NPDC049652
CGCAGCGCCTAGGCTGATGGCATGAGCCGTCCGCGCCGCCCCGACCCGTCGCCGCTCGCGACCAACGATGTGCACATCGCTATCGCCGGGACGCTCGCGTGGGCCGTCGCGCTGATCGTCATGCTGGTCGTCGGGCTGCCGGCGGACGACCGCTGGTGGCTGTGGGTGTGCGCGGTCGGCATCTGCGTCGGCCTGTTCGCGATCTGGTACGTCCCGCGCCTGCACGCCTCACGGACGCGCCTGGCCGCCGAGCGCGCGGCCCGGCGCGGCCCGCACGGCCCCGGCCCGCTCGACGGTGACCCCACGTCCCGCCAGAGCACGGGAGACCCCACGTCCCGCTAGCGGCCGGCCGGGGTCACTCCAGGTCGGCTTCGGCCAGCAGCGCCGGGGTGTCGTCGGGCGCGCGGAGCACGGCCTCGGCGAGGTGCCGGTCGGGCCAGGCGCCGACCGTCCAGGCCAGGGCCCGCGCCAGCCCGGACGGGCCCGCCGCGTGGATCCCGCCGCTCCCGTCGTCGCCGGCCCACCACGGCACCTCCACACCGTCCACGACCAGCCGGTCGTGCGCGAGGTAGGTGTCCGGGGCGTCCGGCAGGACGGCCCGGACCACGGCCGGAACCGCCGTCGGCGTGCCCGGCCCGGCCGGCTCGCCGGTGACCTCCTCGCTCGCGCGCGGCAGGTCGAGCAGCTCGGCGAGCGCCTCCGCGCTCCCCGCCGCGGCGATCACCAGCGGCTGGCCGGTCAGCAGCGGCAGCAGGTCGGGACGGTCCAGAACGAGCGCGTCGGCGGCGTCCACGACCTCGACCCGGCCGTCCACGATGGCCCGGACGGCCTCGGGAGGCTCGACGTCCCGCCCGGCCGCGGCGAGGGCCGTCCACAGGACGCCGAGGTGCTCGCGGGAGACCTCGCGGCCGGGATCGGCCATCCGATCGAGCAGTTCGGCCGCGCCGCCCGGCTCGCCCAGCAGGTCGTCCAGGGTCGTGCGGACGCCCAGCGCCAGCAGGAAGCCCTCGTCCAGCCCGGCCGGGGCCTCGTCGTACAGGCCGCGCAGCAGGTCCGAGCCGTCCGGCATGCGGAACCGGCCGGGCAGCCGGCCGTCCAGCACCGGATGGCTCCGCAGCCACCAGGCCGTGTAGGACGGCGCGGTCATCCGGCGGCCGTCGGCCAGGCCGACCAGGGCGGGCTCGACGACGGCGGCGCGCAGCGGCGGACGGGCCAGCAGCTCCAGCGCGGCCGGCCAGTCGTGCACGAGCTCCAGGTCGCGGACGGCGGCGAACTCGGGCACCAGGGGCGGCAGCTCCTGGTCGCCGGTGCGGCGCAGGACCTCCTCGGCCCAGAGCTCCTCGCCGTCCAGGTGCAGGGTGTCGGCGGCGTCGGCCAGGCCGACCACGTTCACGTCTTCGGCGCGGACGGTCGCCGGGCCGTCCAGCACGCCGGCGGCGGCGAGCGTCTCGGCGCCGAACCGCTCGACCAGGTCGGCCGCGACGGTCGCGAACGGCGCGTCGTCGGCCATGATCGCGTGCAGCGGGCTGTCCGGGAGCAGCAGCTCACCGGCCGCGTAGAGGTCGCCGTCCGCGCCGGGCAGGGCCAGGTCCTCCAGCCACGGCTCGTCGCCCGGGTCGAGCCGCGACTCCCGGACCAGCGTCAGGACGGCGTCGGCGAGCGCGTCCGGATCGTCCGCGTCGAAGGACTCCTCGACCGCCGCCCGGACCGCCGGGTCGGCGAGCACCTGCCGCGGCCCGGCCTCGATCGCGCCGAGCCTGCTCAGCACCGGATGGACGGCCTCGGGGTGAATGATCCGCAGGCCGAGGGGCTCCAGCGCGGCGGTGTCCACGCTCGTGACCAGCGCGCCGCGCGGGCCGCGCGCGAGCCGTCCGTCCGCGAGCGGCACCGGCAGCGCGCCCAGGCCGTCGGTGGACGCCCCCGACAGCGCCTCGTACAGCGACCTCCACCAGCCCGGCGGACGTTCGAGGGAGACCAGCGCGTCGACCACGTCGGCGAGCTCCATGCGCCGGACGCCGAGCGCGTCGAGCGCGGGGCTCCGCACCGGCCAGCCCGGCGGCAGCAGGCCGGGCATGACGTCCGCCATGAGGTCCAGGAACGGCGGCGGCGCGTCCACCGCGACCGCGTCCCGGCCGCGCATCGGGCCGGGCAGAAGCGGGGTTTCGGGCAGGCGGGCCAGGATCGCGCGGCGCAGTCTGGCGTCCAGTTCCCCGGCGCCGACCGGCCCCGGGACGAGCCCGAGCACGCCGGGCCCCGCCGGAAGACCGCGCAGCAGTTCGACATAGGCGTCGGCGGCGCGCTCGACCAGGAAGTCGGTCAGCGGGCCGGGCGCGACGTGCCGCCGGTCCGGAGCGAGCGGGAAGGACGCGATCAGCAGCGCGGGAAGGTCGATCCGCTCGTCCGAGGGCGTCGGCGCGTGCAGCACGGCCGGAGCCCCGGCCTGCTCCGCCGACAAGACGCCCCCGGCTCCGAAACCGCCTCCACCGAAGCCGCCGCCGGAAGCTCCGGCCTCGCCGCCGGACGGCTCCGCGGGCAGCGCCCAGCGGACCTGCCAGCCGCCCCGCAGGCGCTCCTCGGTCGGCCGGTCGGCCAGCAAGGCGGCCGGGATCTCGCCGTGCGCCTCGACCGTGCGCCACTCGCCGAGCCGGACCTCCCGGACGTCCCCGTCCACGTCGATCTCGACGGATTCGAGCGCGGGCAGGGCGAGGAGCAGGGCCGGCCCGACCTCGCCGAGCTGCGCCCGGACGCGTTCGACCGCCGTCCCGTCACGCAGCGGCAGCCGGACGGACGTCGCGAAGCCGTCCGGGACGCCGCCTCCGGCCTCGGCGAACGGCAGCCGCAGCAGCGGCAGGTGCCCGGACCGGGCGGCCAGGTCCGAGGCGAGTTCCGGCACGTCCTCGACCAGCGCCCGGGCCCGCTCCAGCGACCACGAGACTCCGCCCGAAGCGGACATGATGGATGGCTCGTCGCTGACCGAAACCACGGCGGCGAACCCGACGCCGAACCTCCCGACCGATCCGGACTCGTCCCGCTTCGCGGAGGCGCGCAGCGTGGACAGCGCCTCCACGCCCTCGGCGGACAGCGGCGCGCCCGTGTTCGCCGCCGTCAGCACGTCACCGCGCAGCGTGAGCCGCAGTCGGCCGGGGACGCCCGCCCGCAGCGCGGCGTCGGCCGCGTTCTGCGCCAGCTCCACCACGACGCGGTCGCGGTAGCCGCCGAGGGCGAAGTCCTCTTCGGTGTTGGCGTCGGCACGGAAACGCGCCGGGGACTCGGCCCAAGCCCTCAGGACACGCGCGCGCAGCGCGTCCGTGCCGAACGGATCCTCCACAGCCGCGTCAGCCGTCGCCGGCCTCCGCCGACCCGTCCGCATCGGCCTTGCTCTTGGCGCTTCCGCTCGCCTTGCCCTTCGCCGCGCCGCTCTTGGCCGCACCGCCCTTGGCGGTGCTCCGCTTGGCGGGGGCCCGCTTGCCGGCGGCGGCCTTCCGGCCCGACCCGGCCTTGCCCTTGGCGGCCTTGGCGTCCTCGGCCCCGGTGTCGGAAGCCCCGGTGTCGGCGGTCTCTTCGGTGCTCTCGACCGCGACCGGCGCGGTGTCGCCGTCCTCCGGCTCGCCCGCCTGCTCAGGCTCGTCCGCCTGAGCGGGGGAGGTGGAGACGACCTCGAAGTCGAGCTCGTCCAGGACCGGCGGGCCGTGCTCGGACGCCGCCGGGAGGTTCACCGCCTCGGAGTGCGCGCCGCAGCCGTGGTCGGCCGAGACCACCCGGCCGTCGTCGGGGGCGTACTCGTTCGCGCAGACCCCGAACATCTGCCGCAGCCCGCCGCCGAGCGGAACGTAGAAACCGCAGGTGGCGCACTGCGCGGGCGCGGACGCGGCGATCGGGGCGCGCGGCCCGGCGACGCCGTCGTACCAGCGCTCGGCGGCCTCGTCGCGCCCCTCCACCGACAGCACGCGCGTACGGCCGAGCCCCAGCTCCCACTGGACCTGCCGCTCGGCCTCGTCGTCGGTGGCGGTGTAGCCGGGCGCGAGGCGCGGGTCGTCGGGCGCGGTCGGCATCAGGTCGCCGGGACCGAGGTCGCCCGGACGCAGCCGCTCCAGCCACGGCACCCAGGCTGGGGCGAGCAGCGCGTCGTCCCCGGGCAGCAGCACGCACTCGTCCACCGTCACGTTCTTCGCGCGGGACGCGCGGACGACCGTGACCGCCCAGCGCCAGCCCCGGTAGCCGGGGTCGAGGCAGGCGAAGTAGTGGGTCACGAGACGGTCGCCCTCGGGGCGCAAACCCAGGTGGTCGCCGACCCGGCCGGGGGCGGCGGTCTCCTCGGCGGC
>NZ_JBFAOF010000639.1:0-4321 GCF_040675125.1 Spirillospora sp. NPDC049652
GCCGCGCGGTGGCGCGCACGCGCATGACGCTGGCGGCGAGCGCGTGGACAGGGAGCAGCGGCCGCGCGGGGCTGAGGAGCAGGATGCGCAGAGCGCCCACCAAGCCCAAGGCGTACAGGGCGTACAGAACGCGCACGACGCACAGGCCGTACAAGAAGCCCACGACGCGCAGGGCGGGCAGAGTGCCCACGAGGCACAGACGTCGGAGGGACGGGGCGGTGGCGGCTCGGCGGGGGTGCAGGCGGTTCGGATCGAGCCTGGGCGGTCGATCGTGAGTTATGCCCGGGATGACCTGCGGATTCTCGTGGAGCGGTTGTTGCGCGCGGATCCGGGGCTTTCGGAGGATGACGTGGTGGCCCGGGCCACGCGGCTGCTGGCCTGCCCGGCGGACGAGGCCGGGCTGGTGGAGGTGCGGATTCGGTATGCGCTGCATGAGCGTGGTTGACTCCGGAGCGTGATCGACTATGAGGTGTTGCGGGTCTTCTGCGGGGCGGACGGGCGGTTCGGGAACCGGCTCGGCGTGGTGCTGGACGGTCCGGCGGTGGCGTCGCCCGAGGAGCGGCAGGCCGTCGCGGGCGAGCTGGGGTTCAGCGAGACGGTGTTCGTGGACGACGCCGCCCGGGGCGTGATCGACATCTACACGCCGGGCACGCGGCTGCCCTTCGCCGGGCATCCGTGCGTCGGTACGGCGTGGCTGCTGGGCGTCCCCGAGCTCGTGACGGCGGCGGGGGCGGTCTCGGTGCGCCGGGAAGGGGACGTCACGTGGGTCGCGGCGCGCGCCGGGTGGGCGCCGCCGAGGACGCTGCGCGAGTACGGGTCGTCCGGCGAGGTGGACGCGCTGGAGGTGCCGCCGCCCGGCGAGTGGGTGTACGCCTGGGCGCGGACGGACGGGTCTGCGGCCCCCTCCTTCCAGGGGATCCGGGCCCGGGGCTTCCCGGGACGGGCGGACGGGATCGACGAGGACGAGGCGACCGGCGCGGCCGCGATGCTGCTCACGGCCGAGCTGGGACGGCCGCTGGTGGTGACCCAGGGGCGCGGGTCGCAGATCTTCACCAGGCCGCTCGCGGACGGGCTGGTCGAGGTCGGCGGTCGCGTGTCGCGATGAGTTCGGCGGGTCGGTTCGGTCTCACCTCCTGAGGAGAGGATGACAAGCGTGAACCGACTCCGGGAACTGCTCGCCCAGGCTGTGGACAACTCCGTCGTCCCAGGTGCCGTCGCCCTGGTCGCGCAAGGGGAGAAGGCCGAGGTCGCGGCCGTCGGGAGCCCCTCTCTGGAGGGCGGTGGCCCGATGACGCGGGACGCCGTCTTCCGCATCGCGTCCCTCACGAAGCCGATCACGGCGGCGGCCGCGATGATGCTGGTCGAGGACGGCCGGATCGCGCTGGACGACGCCGTCCGCGAGTGGCTGCCGGAGCTGGCCGAACCCAAGGTCGTCCGGACGCCGCAGAGCCCTGTGGACGACGTCGTCCCGGCGAAGCGCCCGATCACGCTGGACGACCTGCTCACGTTCCGCTCCGGCTACGGCTTCCTCGCCGACTTCTCCCTCCCTGCCGTGTCGCTGCTCATGGAGAGGTTCCAGCGGTTCGTCACGGAGCCGCAGCTCGCGCCGGAACCGGACGAGTGGATGGCGTCGCTCGCGTCCGTCCCGATGGTGAGCCATCCGGGCGAGGCGTGGCTCTACCACACCAGTTCGGACATCCTGGGCGTGCTCATCGCGCGGGTGTCGGGCCGTCCGCTGGACGAGTTCCTCGCCGAGCGCGTGTTCGCGCCGCTGGGCATGGCCGACACCGGCTTCTGGGTGCCGGAGGGGCAGCGGCACCGGCTCGTCACGTCCTACGGGCACGGGCGGGACGGCACGCTCGAGCTCCGCGACGTCCCGGACGGTCAGTGGAGCAGGCGCCCGGCCTTCCCGTCAGGCGCGGGTGGCCTGGTCTCGACCGTGGACGACTGGGCCGCGTTCGGCCGGATGCTGCTCGACGGCGGCGCGGCCCCGGACGGCCGCCGCCTGCTGTCCCCGGCGTCCGTCTCGCTCATGACCAGCGACCACACGACCGCCGCGCAACGCGACGCCGTCCGGCTGTTCCTCCGCGGGCAGGGCTGGGGATTCGGCGCGGCGGTGGACCTGGACGCCGACGGACCGGGACACATCCCCGGCCGCTACTGGTGGACGGGCGGCAGCGGCACGACCGCGCAGATCGACCCGTCCTCGGGCTCGGTCGCGGTGCTGCTCACGCAGGTGGAAATGGGCAGCCCGGAGCCGCCGCCGCTCATGACCGCCTTCTGGCGGCACGCCGCCTGCCCCTGACGTCACCTCGGCCGCACCACGGCCCTGCGGACCGCGCCACGGCCCTGCGCACCGCCACGGCGCCCTCCTCGTCCTTCTCCGCAACCACGGCGCTCCTGGCCGTCGCCTGCCTATGACGTCGCGCCGTCCCAGGTGAGCGCGCCGGAGCGGAGGTCGACGATCACGCCCAGGAGCCAGGCGTGCTCGGCGGCGGTCACCGTCCGCGCGTACTCGCTCTCCAGCCCGGAGACCCGGCCGAGGCCGGAGCCGGCGTTCGCGGCGAGGACCCGGTCGTGCTCGGCCAGCGTGGCGCCCACCTTCTCGGCGCGCCGTTCGAGCGCGGACAGCGCCTCCGCCGGCGCGATCATCAGCAGGTTCGAGAGCGCCGCCGGGAAGTCGGGGAAGTCGCGGCGCGGCGTCGCGAGCATCTCGTCCAGCCAGGCCCGCGCGGCGGCGCGGCCCTCGTCGGTGATCTCGTAGACGGTCCGCTCGGGGTAGGCCTGGTCGCGCTCGGTGGCGCGGACCCGGATCAGCCCGCCCTCGGCGAGCCGGTCGATCGCCCGGTAGAGGCTCGTCCGCTGGCCGACGTTGACGACCTGGTCCTTGCCCCAGTCCTTGATCAGCCGCTGCATCCCGTACGGATGCAGCGGCTTGTAGAGCAGCAGTCCGAGGACGGTCAGGGCGAGGGGCGAGCTTCGTACGGCCATGCCCGCAGTGTAAATCAGAGCAACTAGTTGACTCAACACTAGTTGCAATGTAACTATTGCCGCATGACGAACTCCACCGCAGCGCCCACCGCCGCCCGCACCGCCCTGGTCATCGGAGGCGGCATCGCCGGCCCCGTCGCCGCCCTCGCGCTCGCCAAGGCGGGCATCGAGGCCACGGTCTTCGAAGCGCGCCCCGAGGCCGCCGACGGCGTGGGCGCGATGCTCAGCGTCGCCCCCCACGGCCTGGCCGCCCTGGCCCACGTCGGCGCGGACGAGGCGGTCCGGAAGGTCGCGCAGCCCGTCCCCGGCGTCGTCATGCAGGACGGCACCGGACGCGTCCTCACCGACTTCCACGGCTTCCCCGGCCTGCCCGAGACGCTCGCCCTCCACCGCGCCGACCTGTTCCGCGTCCTCGCCGACCACGCCGTGGCCGGGGGCATCGACATCCGGTACGGGAAGAGCCTGGTCAACGTGGTCGAGCGCGAGGGCGGGGTGACCGCCGAGTTCGCCGACGGGACCACCGCGACCGCGGACGTGCTCATCGGCGCGGACGGCATCCGCTCCACCGTCCGCTCGCTGATCGACCCCGACGCGCCCGCCCCGGGCTACGGCGGCGTCCTCAGCTTCGGCGGCATCGTGCCCGGCGGACCGGACGTCGTGACGCGGCCGGGCATGATGCACTTCGCGTTCGGCCGCGCCTTCCTCGGCTTCTGGGAGCTCCCGGACGGACGCGTCGTCTGGTTCGGCAGCCTGCCGCGCGAGGAACCGCTGACGTACGCCGAGGTCCACGCGGTGCCGAACGAGGACTGGCTGGCGCGCCTGCGCGAGCTCTACGCCGGACACGTCCCCGGCGAGGCCCTCATCGGACGCACCGCCCCTGAGGAGCTCATGGCCGTCGGGCCGATGGAGTTCATGCCGGCCGTTCCGACGTGGCACACCGACCGCGTCGTCCTGCTCGGGGACGCGGTGCACGCACCGTCCTCGTCGTCCGGGCAGGGCGCGTCGCTGGCCATCGAGAGCGCCATCGAACTGGCCCGCTGCCTGCGTGACCGGCCGACCTCCGCCGAGGCGTTCGCCGCGTACGAGGCCCTGCGCCGGCCCCGCGTCGAGGCCATCACGGGCGCCGCCCAGAACAAGAACAAGGCCAAGGCCGGAAAGGCGGGGGACCGGCCGTCCCTGCCCACGCCGGAGCAGATGTTCGCCCCCGTCCACAAGTTCGAGATCGACTGGACCGCCCAAGCCTGACCCCGCCCCCGCGCCCCCCGCCCGTGCCTGGCCTCGCGCCCGCCCGGCCCGCGACGCACCCCCGCGCCTGGCCTCATGTCCCGCC
>NZ_JBFAOF010000640.1:0-4307 GCF_040675125.1 Spirillospora sp. NPDC049652
CGGGACGACCGCGTGCCCCGGGCCGGCCGGGTGGCCGGTGCCCGCGAAGGCCGGTCCGGACAGACCGGCCAGTGCGACGGTGAGCGGCGCGAATGCGGCGGCCCTGATCAGGTTCCGCGCGGATCGGTTCATGCTTTCCCCCTGGGAAATGGTTTGCCCCTGCGCTGGCGGGACGGCGGTGCGGTCCCGCTGTGCCGTCCGGTGGTCTGCACCGGCTTTCCGGTCGGGGACGTTAGTACAGCCGCAGCCCGCGCACAGCCCTTTTCCGAAATGAATCAGAGCGGCCGGGAAAGGATCTCCGAATCGGCTGTAACGCTTCAGTGGCGTCCGTTATCGCCGGACATGGACCGGCATATCAACACCGTTCGCCAAGGCGATTTGGCGAACTTTCTCGGGAGAAAGCAGAAACGGGGCCGCCGGTCCGGCGACCCCGTTTCTTTAACCGTCCTTGCCCTGCCCCTATGAACCCTCGCCCAGGGAGATGGCCTCGTCCACCTCGGTGCGGCGGGCGGCGAGCTCCTGCTCGTAGCGCTCGCGGTCCACCGCCTCCGCGATGTCCTCGTCCTGCTTCATGAGGGCCTCCAGGTCGGCCTTGGCGTTGTCCAGGACGCCCATGTCGAGGTAGGCGGCCTGCACCTTCTCGCCCCACAGCCCGACGTCCTTCACGCACGGCACGATCCGGCTGAACAGCAGCGACTGGTAGAGGGTGTACATGTCGGAGTTGTCGACGAACTCCATGCACTTGTCCATCGGCATGTCGAGCTGCTCGAACACCTCGCGGCCCTTGAACCGGTCGCGCATCAGGTAGCAGCCCTCGACCACGAACTCCTCGCGCTCGGCGCGCTCCTTCTCGGTGAGCTCGGCGTAGTAGTCGCGCAGCGCGAGGCGGCCGAACGCGACGTGCCGCGCCTCGTCCTGCATGACGTACGCGAGCAGCTGCTTGACCAGCGGGTTGGTGGACATGTCCCGGTACAGCCCGAACGCGGCGAGCGCGAGGCCCTCGATCAGCACCTGCATGCCGAGGTAGGGCAGGTCCCAGCGGGAGTCCTCCAGCGACTCGGCCAGCAGCTTGGCCAGGTCCTGGTTGATCGGGTAGTACATGCCGATCTTCTCGCGCAGGAACCGCGAGTACAGCTCCACGTGCCGCGCCTCGTCCATCGTCTGGGTGGCCGCGTAGAACTTGGAGTCCAGGTCCGGGACGGACTGGACGATCCGCGCCGACACGTTCAGCGCGCCCTGCTCACCGTGCAGGAACTGGCTGAACAGCCACGCGCCCTGGTGCCGGCCGAACTCGTCCCGCTCGGCCTGCGACATCTTGTCCCAGATGTCGGAGCCCATCAGCGGGTTGAACTGCTCGGGCAGCCCGGCCACGTTGTTCGGATCGACCTCCAGGTCCCAGTCGATCCGCTTCTGCGCGTCCCACTGCTTGTCCTTGCCCTTCTGGTACAGGTTCAGCAGCCGGTCGCGCCCGTCGTCGTACTCCCAGGTGAACCGGGCGTCGCCGGACATGGGGACGTCCCAGGTCTCCTTGGGGACGGACGAGACGTAGAAGTCGTACGAGGTCATGCCAACCTCCCGGGGACGGGCCTCCCGCGGGCCTCGGCGACCGCGGGTCGGCACGGGGATCTGCCACCCACCGCTTTACATCCCTTCGTAACATGTAAAGCGGGGGGCGAACAGACCCATTCCTGTCGTCCGGAACCCGGCGGACCGCCATGACAAAAGTCATCGCCGACCCGCGACAACCTTCACTAACCGGCTGAGCTGCGCATTTCTAGCGTTGACCGCATGGACGCCATCACTCTCGCCCAGGTCGCCAAGAGCTACGGACCGGTCCGCGCCGTCGAGCCGCTCGACCTCACCGTCCCGGCCGGGCAGGCGCTCGCGCTGCTCGGGCCGAACGGGGCCGGCAAGAGCACCACGGTCTCGATGCTGCTCGGCCTCGTCCGCCCCGACTCCGGCGCCGTCCGGGTGTTCGGCTCCGACCCGGCCGCCGCCGTCGCGCGCGGACGCGTCGGGGCGATGCTCCAGGACGGCGCGCTCATCGAGGGCCTCACCGTGAAGGAGGTCGTCGGGTTCGTCCGCGGGCTGTACCCGGAGCCGATGCCGCTCGCCGAGATCCTCGCCACCGCCGACCTCACCGGCCTCGCCGGGCGCCGCGCCGACAGGCTGTCCGGCGGGCAGCGGCAGCGGGTCCGCTTCGCGCTCGCCATCGCGGGCGCGCCGAAGCTGCTCGTCCTGGACGAGCCGACCGCCGCGATGGACGTCGAGTCGCGGCGCGCCTTCTGGGCGAGCATGCGCGCCTACGCGGCGGGCGGCCGGACGATCCTGTTCGCCACCCACTACCTGGAGGAGGCGGACGGGAACGCCGACCGGATCGTCGTCATGGTGCGCGGCCGGATCGTCGCCGACGGCTCGGCCGCCGAGATCAAGGCGCGCGCCGGGAACCGGACCGTCCGCTTCACCCTCGGCGACCAGCCCGCCGCCGGGCTGGACCGGCTGCCGGGCGTCACCGGCGTGGAGATCCGGGGCACGACCGCCGTCCTGACCAGCACCGACGCCGACACCACGACCGCCGCGCTGTACCGCACCGGGCTGGTCGTCCGCGACCTGGAGGTCAAGGGCGCCGACCTGGAGGAGGCGTTCCTCGACCTCACCGCCGACCGTCCCTGACCCTCCCCGCACCCGTCCTCCCCCCGTACGAAGGGCTTTCCGATGCTCGCCTATCTGCGCCTTGAGGTCCTGCGGATGTTCCGCGACCGGCGCTTCACGTTCTTCACCCTGGCCGTCCCGGTCGGCTTCTACCTGCTGTGGGCGAACGTCTTCAAGGGCGACGGCACCGAGCCGCGCACCGGCCTGGACGCCTCGACCTACCTCATGGTGTCGATGGCGTCGTTCGGCGCGATCGGGGCCTCACTGTCGGCGACCGGCCAGCGGTTCGCGGCCGAGCGCGCGTCCGGCTGGCTGCGCCAGCTCCAGACCACGCCGCTGCGGCCGTGGGCCGTGGTGACCGGCCGGACGGTCGCCGCGATGGTCCTGGCGCTGCCCGCGATCCTGCTGGTCAGCCTGGTCGCCGTGGCCGTCCAGGGCGTCCGGGTGGACCCGCTGCACTGGGCGCTGATGGTCGTGCTGATGTGGATCGCGTCGCTGCCGTTCGCCGCGCTCGGCATCCTGATCGGCTGCCTCGTCGGACCGGACGCCGCGCAGCCGGTGACACTCGGGTGCTATTTCGCGCTGTCCATAGTGGGCGGGCTGTGGATGCCGGTCAGCCGGCTGCCGTCCGGGCTGCGGACGGTCGCGGGCTGGACGCCGTCGAACCGGTTCGGCTCGCTCGGCTGGACGCTGGTGTCGGGGCACGCGCCGTCGCTCACCACGGGCCTGGTGCTCGCGGGCTGGACGGCCGGCCTCGCCGCCGTGGCGGTCCCCGCCTACCGCCGCACCGTGCGGGCACGCTGACCGGAAAGGACACGACAGGAAATACTGGACCCGAGAGGACCTGCCGACCCACGGAAGCGAGCCATGAGCGGGCTGTTCAAGGAGACGATCGACGGCGAGGACCCGGGACGGTCCCGGCCCCGCCGCGCGTTCTGGGCCGCGTTCGGGCTGGTCTACATCGTCCCGGTCGTCAAGGTCGTCGCCGGGTACCACGGCCTCCGGCTCGTCCTCGCGGCGCTCGCGCTGGTGGCGTTCGTCGCGCTGTACCTGGCGACGCCCCTCACCATGCGGAGCTGGATGCACCCCGTCGGGCGGCGCACCTACGCGCTGTTCACCCTGTTCACGGCGCTGTGCGTGGGCCTGCCGTTCGCGTTCGGCGCCGAGTGGGCCGGAATGCCGATCTACCTGTCCGTCCTCGCGGCGATGACCCTGCCGCTGCGGACCGTCCCCTACGCCGCGGGCGCGGCGGCGGCGCTCAGCGTCCTGCAGTCCTGGTACCTCGGCATCGGCCGCGGCGGGCTGCTGACGATCGCCATGTCGGCACTGTCCCTCGGCCTGTTCATGTTCGCCTTCCGGCACGCCCGGATGCTCGTCCAGCAGCTCCGCGAGGCGCGCGCCGAGGCGACCCGGCTGGCCGCCGCCAACGAGCGGCTGCGCATCGCCCGCGACCTGCACGACCTGCTCGGGCACAGCCTGTCGCTCATCGTGCTGAAGAGCGAGCTGGCCCGCCGGATGGCCGCCCGCGACGTGGACCGCGCGATCGCCGAGGTCAACGACATCGAGGCCGTGGCGCGCGAGGCGCTGCGGGACGTGCGCGCCACGATCTCCGGGTACCGCCGCCGCGACCTGACCGGCGAGCTCGACGGCGCGAC
>NZ_JBFAOF010000641.1:0-4301 GCF_040675125.1 Spirillospora sp. NPDC049652
GTGGTCGTCGGCGAGCGCGCCGACCGCGAGCAGCGCGGCGGCGAGGCCGAGGCTGATCGAGCTCATCACCCAGATCCGCGCGGTGGTCCCGGCGTGCAGGCCGTCGCCGGTGTCGGTGAGGGTCGCGATCGGCGCGGTGTAGTTCATCAGGCCCAGCAGGGTCGCCGCGCCGGGCAGGGCCAGGGCGGCCGTCGCGCCCGGCGGGCGCCGGCCGTGCCGGGTGGCGCCGGGGGTCGCCAGTGTCGTCATGCGGTCTCCAGTTCAATGAACGAACTTCGATGGCCGAGACTGTACACGATGAGGTTCGTTCATTGAACCGAAGGAGCGGTATCCTGCACGGCATGGCACTCGGGAAGGACTACGCCGGGCAGAACTGCACGCTGGCCCGGGCGCTGGAGGTGGTCGGCGAGCGCTGGACGCTGCTGATCGTGCGGGACGCCTTCTACGGCGTCCGGCGGTTCAGCGACTTCCTCGCCCACCTGGACATCCCCCGCGCCGTGCTGTCGGCGCGGCTCTCCACGCTGGTCGCGCACGGCGTCCTGGCCAAGGAGGGGCACGAGTACGTGCTGACCGAGGCGGGCGTCTCGCTCTGGCCGGTCGTGCACGGGCTGGCCCGCTGGGGCGAGCAGAACCTCGACGGGTCCGGCACCTGCCGGTTCTTCCTGCACGGCGCGTGCGGCACCCGTGTCGATCCGGACGGCACCTGCCCGACCTGCGGCGGCGGCCCGGTCCATCCGAGGGATCTGGTGACCCACCCGGGCCCTGCGGCGAGCCGGCGCGACGACGCGATCAGCAGGGCCCTGCGCCGGCCGCACCCCATGCTCACGCCCATCGAGACCTGATCGGGCCGCGTCCGGGGGATCAGGCGCCCAGCGCGTGGGCGATCAGCTCGGCGACGGCGTCGGGGTCCACGTGGTGGCCGCTGAGCTGGGCCAGGTGCTCCTGGTAGAGCAGGACGGCCGCGAAGGTGGCGGCGGCCACCTCCAGGCGGGCCTGGTCGCCCCGGGCGCCGGGCAGCGCCATCTCCAGGGCCAGCCGCGCCCGCCGCACGACCTCGCCGTTCAGCAGGCGCAGGCGTTCGCGGACGGTCGTGTGCGTGTCGGCCTCGCGGAACAGGATGCGCCGCATGGCGGGGGAGGCGCGCAGCGGGAAGCCGCGCGCGAGCCTGGCCAGCGTGCCCGCCGGATCGCCGGGGACGGCCTCCAGCGGCTCCGCGCCCGGGGGCGGCTCGATCTCGGTGCGCTCGGCGACCAGCGTGACCAGGACGTCCATCTTATGCGGGAAGTAGTGGAAGACCAGGCCCTTGGGGACCTGTGCGCTGCGCGCGATGCGCGCCGTGGAGGTGCCCTCGTAGCCGCCCTCGGCGAACAGCGCCTCGGCGGCGTCCAGGATCCGCGTCCGCGCGTCCGGACGGCCCGCGCCCTCGTCGGCGGAGGTGGAGGCGGAGGGCGCGGTGGGCGGGGTGCCGACCGGGCGGGAGGGCGGCGTGGCTGCGTTCATGTTCGGCCTCCCCGATGGCCGCCCGGCCGGTCAGGCGACGGTCAGCTTCTCACCGTGCGGGTGCGGTAGGCGACCCACAGGCCGACGATAGTCGCGGCGCCGCCCGCGATCCATGCCGTCCAGGCCGCGTAGTGGCTGTCGTCGAACTGCCATGCCCACGGCGACACGAACAGCAGCAGCGCGAAGGCGGTGGCGGTCCAGGCCGCCGGGCCGACGGTGCCGAGGAGCGGGAACAGGCCCGCGACCAGCAGCAGCGCGCCGAGGACCATCAGGGGCAGGCGGCCGTGGCCGTCCGCCCAGAGGTCCGGGGCGACCAGCGCGACCAGTCCGGCGACGAAGATGACGGCGTCCTCCCATGCCGGCTTTCCCATGGGATACCTCCGGGGAGATGGGTGGGTTGTTCTGTTCCCGAGAAATGCCCTGACTGACCGGTCGGTCAACGTGCCGACGCGGTAGCCGGTTCTGTCCGGAGCGTCATATTTCTCTGCCTGAACGCGTGGGACGACTGTGATGTACGGAACACCTGGGACGACCAGATACGCTCCACCTTCGTGGGAGGCGATGCGGTGGACGAGGGCGCGGACCGGC
Source organism: Spirillospora sp. NPDC049652 (assembly GCF_040675125.1). Lineage (NCBI taxonomy): Bacteria > Bacillati > Actinomycetota > Actinomycetes > Streptosporangiales > Thermomonosporaceae > Spirillospora > Spirillospora sp. NPDC049652. The sequence continues at coordinate 2,089 of NZ_JBFAOF010000641.1, forward strand.
GGCGTGCCCGCGCGCCCTTCGCCCCGCTGCGGCGGCTGGTCGACGGCCGCCCCGACGACAGCCGCGCCCAGATCGCCCGCCGCGCCCGCGTCCTGGTGACCCTCGCCACCGGCCTCGCCAACCTCGGCGGCGCGCTCGTCGTGCTGCTGTTCACGCTGGTCGTGCCCAACCCGGGCGGCCACTCCCCGCACCGGCTGCAGACCTTCAACGTCTGGGTCTTCACCGCCTACGTGGTGCTCGCCGTCCCGGTCGGGCTGCTGCTCGGCGAGCGGTTCTTCCGCCGCGTCCGCCGGCTGGTCGACCGGCACGAGGAGCCCGACCGGCGGGAACGGGCGCTGCTGCTGTACGGCCCGCTGCGGCTGATGGCCGTCCACCTCACCCTGTGGGGGGTCGGGACGGTCGGCTGGGTGCTGGTCAACCTGCCGTTCTCCGCGCTGGTCGCGGTCAAGCTCGGCCTGACGAGCCTGCTCGGCGGGCTCACCACCTGCACGATCGTCTACCTGCTCGCCGAGCGGCTGCTGCGCCGGTCGGTGACCACCGCGCTGCGGTCCGGGACCCCGCGCCGCACCGGCCTGCCCGGCGTGGTCGCGCGCTCGGTGCTGGCGTGGGCGCTCGGCACCGCCGTGCCGATCCTCGGCCTGATGGTCCTGGCGGTCGGGTCGTTCGTCCTCAACCGGGTGAACGTGCACGCCTTCGCGGCGGCCGTCCTCGCCCTCGGCGGGACGGCCCTGCTGGTCGGCCTCGGCGTCACCTACTTCGCCGCGCGCGCGATCGCCGACCCCGTCGAGTCGGTGCGGCTCGGCCTGGCCCGGGTCGAGCGGGGCGAGCTGGACGTCGAGGTGCCGGTCTACGACGCCAGCGAAGTCGGCCTGCTGCAGGCCGGGTTCAACCACATGGCCGCCGGGCTGCGTGAGCACGAGCGGCTCCAGGACCTGTTCGGCCGCCAGGTCGGCGCGGACGCGGCGAAGGTCGCGCTCGAGCACGGCGTGGACCTCGGCGGCGAGCTGCGCGAGGTCGCGGTGCTGTTCGTGGACGTCATCGGCTCCACCCGGCTCGCCGCCGAGCGCGCGCCGACCGAGGTGGTCGGGCTGCTCAACGACTTCTTCGCGATCGTGGTCGAGGTGGTCGGACGGCACGGCGGCTGGATCAACAAGTTCGAGGGCGACGCCGCGCTGGCGATCTTCGGCGCGCCGCTGGACCTGCCCGGCGCGGCGGGCCGCGCCCTGGCCGCCGGGCGCGAGCTGGCCGTCCGGCTGCGGGACGGCGTGCCCGGCCTGTCGGCGGCCGTGGGCGTGTCGGCGGGCGAGGCCGTCGCCGGGCACATCGGGGCCGAGGAGCGGTTCGAGTACACCGTGATCGGCGACCCGGTGAACGAGGCCGCGCGCCTCACCGACCTGGCCAAGGGCCGTCCGGACCGGGTGCTCGCCGCCGCGACCGTGGTCGACGGCGCGGACCCCGAGGAGGCCGCCCGGTGGGAACTGGGCGAGGAGGTCCAGCTCCGCGGCCGCAACCGCCTCACCCGGCTGGCGTCCCCGCGCGTCCCCGACCGCGCCGCCTCCTGACCCGTCGCCTGCCGGCCCGTCGCGGCGGGCGGCTCAGCCGAGGGCGCCCAGGGACGCTCCGTTGAGGGTCGTGGCGAAGCGGGAGAAGCCGGGGCCGGTCTCCTCGCCCACGTAGACGTCGGCGTGGCTCCGGCCGCCGTAGCCGGGCCGGAACAGGTCGGTGACCTTCCAGCGGGCCTTGCGGAACCGGGCGCACACCTGCGGCGGGACGCCCGCGCCGCAGGCGGTGATCACGAAGCGCTGCCCCCGGGCCAGGACGTCCTTGTCGGCGGCGGCCGACTCCCACGCCTTCAGCGGACGCCCCTTGGGGTCGCGGGTGCTGTCGTCCAGCCAGTAGCCGGTGCTGTGCGACCAGTTCAGGAAGCGGCCCTTGCGCGGGCCGGAGGTGATCCTCCCGCTGCCCTCCATGCGGATCACCCGCAGGAAGTCGGCCGGGTAGGAGCCGAGCGGCGTGTGCCCGTTGGAGCAGCGCAGGGACGGGCAGCCCTTCACGGCCGTCATCGCGCCTCCGTGCAGGCTCTCCACGGCCGTGTAGTACGTGGTGACGCGCCACGAGCCGGGCTTGCCGAGCGGGACGATCGTCCCAGGGGCCGACGCGGGCGGCAGCGCGCGTTCGTTCGGGGTCGGGGCGGGCGCGCTCGGGACGTCGCC
>NZ_JBFAOF010000642.1:0-4300 GCF_040675125.1 Spirillospora sp. NPDC049652
GGCCAGCGCGCGGGCGATCGCGACGCGCTGCTGCATGCCGCCGGAGAGCTGCCAGTGGTACTTCTTGCCGGCGCCCTCCAGCCCGACCTCGGCGAGCGCGGCCTCGGCCGCGGCGCGCCGCTCCTTCTTGGATCCGCCCCGGCGCTTCAGGGGCAGGGCCACGTTGTCGCGGACGGTCAGCCACGGGAACAGCGAGCGGCTGTAGTCCTGGAAGACGACCGCCAGGTCGTCCGGGACGCCCTGGACGGCGTTGCCGTTGAGCGTGACGGTGCCGCCGCTCGGACGGATCAGCCCGGCGATGCAGCGCAGCAGCGTCGACTTGCCGCAGCCGGACGGCCCGACGAGGCTGACCAGCGATCCGTCCTCGACACTCAGGGTCAGGCCGTCGATCGCGGTGTGCCCGTCGGCGTAGGTGTGGGTGAGGCCGGCTATCTCAAGCACGGGCGTCCCCTTCTCGGAGTTCTCGGTTTGGGAGGTCGGTCGGGAGGATCGTCCGCCCGACGCGCCGGCGCGCGGAACCGCCGGACGCGTCGGACGCACCGGTCAGTCCGCCGCCCGGCGGGCGCCCGCGTACCAGGCCAGCAGGCGGCGCTCGACCAGCAGGAACAGCGCGTTGAACAGGAATCCGAACACGCCCAGCATGACGATGCCCGCCCACATGGTGGGCAGTTCGAAGTCGCGCTGCGCGCCGATCAGCCGCGAGCCGATCCCCGCGGTGGACCCGATCAGCTCGGAGATCACCATCAGGATCAGCGCGAAGCCCAGGCTGGTGCGGAGCCCGGCGAAGATCTTCGGCATGGCCGCCGGGAGCACCACCCGCAGCAGCCGGCTCGGGGCGCGCATCCCGAACACCCGCGCCGTCTCCAGCTGGAGCGGGTCCACGGTGCGGACGCCGTCGGCGGTGTTGATCAGCACCGGCCAGACCACGCCGAACGCGATGGTGATGATCTGCATCGTCGCGCCGAGCTTGAACACCATGATGAAGAACGGCACCAGCGTCGGCGGGGGGACCGCGCGCAGGAACTGCAGGACCGGGTCGAGCAGTTCCTCCACCACCCGCGAGCGGCCGATGGCGACGCCGACGAGCACGCCCGCGACCGCCGCCAGCGCCCAGGCGGTGAACAGGTGCCCCAGGCTGGTCTTGAAATCGTCCAGCGCCCTGCTGGACAGCCAGAGGTGCGCGGCCGGGCCGTCGAACCACAGCTTGTGCAGGGCCTTGACGATGTCGAGGGGCGGCGGGAAGTACGCCTCGTCCTTGGCACTGCTGTACAGCTGCCAGGCCACGACCGCGGCGACGACCAGCCAGACCCGGGCGAAGGCGCCGCGCGCCAGCCGGACCGCTCTCATGAGACCCCCTCGGTGCGGGCGGAGTGCCAGCGGAACGCCAGCCGCTCCAGCCGCAGCAGGCCCGCGTTCGCGAGGAGCCCGAGCGCGCCCGCCCACAGGGCCCCCGCCAGCATGACGTCGGTGTTGCCGCCGCCGGACTGGCTCTGCATCAGGTACACGCCGATGCCGTCGCCGCCGCCGGCGGTCAGCTCGGCGCTGACCACCACGATGAGCCCGACGGACGCGGCGATGCGCACGCCGGTGGCGATGAACGGCGCCGCGCTGGGCAGCGCGACCCGCAGCAGGACCGACGGGGTGCGGAAGCCGAAGGCCCGCAGGCTCTCCTTGGCGACCGGGTCGACGTCCCGCAGCGCGTACAGGGTGTTGATGAGGATCGGCCACAGCGAGGCGTAGAAGACCAGCGAGGTCTCCGCCTGCGTGACCGAGCTGAACAGGATGGTGGCCAGCGGGATCAGCGCGACCGACGGGACGGGGCGGCACAGCTCGACGAGGGCCCTGGCCGCGGTGCCGAGGAACCGCACCGTGCCGAGGACGACGCCGATCGGGACCGCCACCGCCGTCGCGAGGAGAAGGCCGCCGGCCCAGGCGCGCACGGTGGCGCCCAGGCCGGTGGTCCAGTCTCCGTCGCCGGCCAGGTCGGCCGCCTTGCCGAGGACGGTCGAGGCGGGCGGCAGCGAGCTGTCGTCCACCAGTCCGGTCCGGCTGACGGCCTCCCAGGCCAGCAGTGCGCAGGCGATCCCCACGGCCCCGAGGCCGAGCCTGCGCGGGGTCATGAGCCGAAGGTCAGAGACTTGGCGTCGATCCGCGCGGACACGTACCCGAACTGCTGCATCAGGTCGGCGACGCGCTGGAGCCGGGTGGCGTTCAGCGAGGTCGGGTAGGAGCCGTAGCTCATCGTGCTGGCGATCTGCGGGGTGATGCCCTTGGCGTAGGAGGGCAGGATGTCCTGGACCATCTTGCGGTCGGCGGCCATGCCCTCGGCCTTGGCGAGCGCGCGCTGGAACGCGGCGGCCGTCTTCGGGTTCTTCTGCGCCCACTTCTCGGTGGAGGCGTACCCGGCGATCGGGAAGTCGGCGGTCGGGCCGGACGACAGGTCGGAGATGATCCGGGCGCCGGTGTTCTGCTGGATCTGGGTGCCGAACGGCTCGATCGCCTGGACGGCGTCCACGCTCTTGGACTTGAGCGCGGCCTCCATGTTGGGCGGCGGCACCTCGACGAAGTTCTTGTCCTCGTCCAGCGGGACGTTGGCGGGCTTGACGGCCGCGCGGACCAGCAGGGTCGAGATGTTCTTCTTGGTGTTGACCCCGATCTTCTTGCCGGCCAGGTCCTTGACGCTGTGGATCGGGGAGTCCTTGGGCACCACGATCGTGTGCGTCTTGGGTGCGCTCTGGAAGCCCTCAGCGATGATCTTCGGCTTGAAGACGCCCTTGGAGGCCGCGGTGAACAGCGACACGTAGTTGCCGAACGAGATGTCGAACTGGCCGCTGGACAGCTTCGGGATGGCCTCGGCGCCACCGTTGATGGTCTGGAGGCGGACCTTCAGGCCCTCCGCCTTGAACAGGCCCTTCTGGACGGCGATCTGCAGCGGCGCGGTGTCGGCGACCGCCATGGTGCCGACGGTGATCTCGGACTTCTCCAGGCCGTTGCTCGACTTGCTGTCGGAGCCGCCGCACGCGGCTGCGGAGACGGCCACGGTGAGGGCGAGGGCCCCGCTGGCGACAGCGTGGCGGTTGACTGCGGACATGTGTTGCTCCAGGAACGCGGGGAAGTCGGGGAAGGTGATCTTTCAACCGAGCGGGGAGCGTAGCGCACAGGTGTTGGGAGGAAGGGGGACAACTGAGGGTCGTTAATAGATTTGTAGCCATAAATCCCCCCAAAGCGGACAAGCAAGATCAAATCACCGTCCTCTGAGCGGAACCCGCCCGGCCTCGCCTACCAGTGGGTACGCGCCATTTCGTGACGCTCCGTGATCGGGTCGGGGTCCAGTGTCGCGCCATCCCTTCGGGGGCCTCGGCTTGGTTTCGGGTCGGTCTCGGTCTGATCTCGCGTCCGGTCCGAGGGGTTTGCGCCGATGGGCGTCGCCGTGCGGGTGCGGTGTCCCGCGTCCGCCGTGCCGGCGGCGATCCGGTGGTCCTGCCGTTGTCTTCGGCCGGTCCGCCCGACGGGCCGGTGCGCGGATTCGGGACGCGGCGCGACGACTGACCGGAAAGGCGGTAATGGGCGGGAGAGGGTCGGCCCCGGGAGTCGGGGTGAACGCGCTCCGGAGTGCCGTCAGTACGCGGAGTGCGGAGGGCCGGCGAGGACGTCGTCGCAGGTGAATTCGGTACAAACAGGACGTGACGCTCCCGCATCCGCGATCGTGAGCGGGAAGATCAGCAAGTTGCCCTCTCTTTTGCGACGATTCCCTTAATGTGCTCCAATGTCGGGCGCAGTGAGGGGCGGCGAGCAGCGGTGCCGCGCCCTTCGCCCGCCGGGGGCGCCGCCGTGACGGCGGCCGCTGGAAACGGCACTGTCAGTGAGAGGGTGTTAACGCCAAGTGCGCAAGCGATCGGCCGATCCAACGCGTGAGGCCCTTCCGACGGGGGAGGCCGCGCAGGAGGGCTCCCCCCCTGCGTCCGATCAGGGCGCCCAGGCGTCCGCTCCCCGGGATCCGGCGAACGCCGATCCGGGCGCCCGTGGCGGCGGGAGCCGCTTCCGCCTGCGCAACTGGCGGGTGAGCACGCGGCTGATCGCCCTGATCGCCGTCCCGACCATCGTCGCCGCGCTGCTGGCCGGCTACCGCGTGTCGGTCTTCACCAGCAACGCCGGCGACTACACGCGCATCGGCAAGATGGCGACGCTGAGTGACCGCCTCGCCGCGCTGTCGCACCAGCTGGAGGGCGAGCGCGACACCCTCGCGCTGCGCGCCGCCAGCTCCCGCGCGGTCTCCGCGGCGGACCTGCAGAAGCGCGAG
>NZ_JBFAOF010000643.1:0-4277 GCF_040675125.1 Spirillospora sp. NPDC049652
CCGGGGGCGAAGGCGACCGCGACGCCGTGCTCGGTGGCGGCCTCCAGGTTGGCGTAGATGGGCCTGCCGTCGCTGCTGCCGCTCGCGTCGGGCACGCTGCCCGTCGTGCTCGCGGCGTGCGCGCGGCGCGGGGCTCGGCATCCTGGTCGTCGCGGGCACGGTGCTCACCGCCGAGACCGTCGCGCCCGAGCGGCGGGGCGAGGCGCTCGGTGTCTTTGGCATCGCTCGCGACGCCGTTCACGCGCTGGCTGTCCGGACGGTTCGCCGACCGGTACGGGGCGCGGGCGCTGCTCGTCCCGATGGTGCTGCTGACCACGGCCGGGGCGGCGACGCTGGTGTGGACGGGCAGCCCGGTCGCGGTGCTCGCCGGGCCGGGCCTGTTCGGGGCCGGGTTCGGCATCGCGCAGACGGCCACGCTGGCGCTGATGCTCGGCCGCGCGACCCGGCCCGAGTTCGGCCGGGTCAGCGCGCTGTGGAACATCGCGTACGACGCGGGGATCGGCGTCGGCGCGGTCGGGTTCGGCATCGTGGTGTCCGTCGCGTCCTACGCGGGCGGGTTCGCCGTCACCGCCGGGCTGCTGGCGCTCGTGGCCGTCCCGGTCTGGCTCGACCGCCGCGCCCGGTAGGTCTTCAGCGTGATGTTCTCGGCCGTCCGCCGGACGCCGTTCGCGATCATCTTCTTGCCCGGCAGGTACGGCATGAGCTTGTAGTTCTGCCGCAGCAGCCAGGCGATCACCCGGTTCTCCGGCACCATCAGCTTCGCGACGCCCTGCCCCTGCTTCCGGCAGCCGTCGGCGTACTCGCGCATCGCCTCCTCGTAGCGGGCGAACGCGACCGCGTGGTCGCCGCCGGCCTCGGCCAGCTCGCCCGCGAGGACGTACGCGGCGACCATGGCGAGGCCGGTGCCCATCCCCGACAGCGGGGACGGGCAGTACGCGGCGTCGCCGAGCAGGGCGACGCGGCCGCGCGTCCAGCCGTCCATCCGGACCTGGCCGACCGAGTCGAAGTAGAAGTCCGGGGCGTCCGCCATCATGCCGAGCAGCCGGTCGGACTCCCAGCCGTTGCCCGCGAACGTCCCGGCGAGCAGCCGCTGCTGCGCGGCGACGTCGCGGCGGTCGATGCCGGTGAGCGGCGCGCCGAAGTAGAACACGGCCTTGGCCTCGGTGTTCTCCCGCGCGCTGTACATCGTGACGACCTTGCCGGGCGTGGTGTAGGCGAGGCCCGCATGGTCGATGCCGAGGTAGTTCGGGACGGTGAAGACCGCGCAGTACAGGCCGAGGTGGGACACGAAGTCGTCCTCCGGCCCGAACGCGAGCCGCCGGACGTTGGAGTGCAGGCCGTCCGCGCCGACGACCAGGTCGTAGCGGCCGACCTCTCCGCTGTCGAAGGTGACCGTGACGCCGTCGCGGTCCTCGTCCATCCGGGCGATCGAGTCGCCGAACACGTACCGGGTGTACGGCTCGGTCTTCTCGAACAGGATGCGGGCCAGGTCGCCGCGCAGGATCTCCACGTCCCCGGCGAACAGGTCGGCGGGCATGGACGCCAGCTTCTTGCCGTGCGTGTTCACGTAGACCATCGCGCCGGTGTGGGTCTGCTCGCGGCGGATGTCGTCCAGGACGCCCATCTCCTCCAGGACGCGCAGGTGGACCTCGCCTCGGAAGTCGACGGCGTAGCCGCCGTCCCGCAGTCCGGGGGCCTTCTCGACGACCGTGACGGAGTAGCCGTGGCGGTGGAGCCAGTAGGCGAGGGCGGGACCGGCGACCGAGGCGCCCGAGATCAGGATGTTCTTCGTCATGGCCATGACTCTGCGAGAGGCCGCTCACCGCGACCTCACCGCGCGCTCACCGGCCCTCTGACCAGGGACGCAACAGTTCAGGAGCAGGGCATCGGAACGGCTCAGAACTCGGGCAGGGCGTGCAACGGCGACCTGCGGACGACCTCCTCCGGCAGGCCCGCCAGGAGCAGGACGCCCGTATGGTCGAGCCGCAGCCCCTCGCGGTAGGCCGTCGCGTAGGCGTCGTCCCCGAGCCGGGCGCGCGCCGTCCGCTCCACCTCGACGGCATCGCGGTCGCCCACCGCGTCCATGCCGCGCAGGACGGTCGCCGCTCCGAGCATGCGTGCGGCCACCTCGGCCTCCTGCACGCGCGCGAGGGCGACCATGGCTCGCGCCGCCTCGGACAGCGCGCCGATGACGGCCGCCACCTCGACCGCCTGGAGATAGAGACCGGCCGCCTCCGGACCCGGTTCGGCGATGCGTCCCAGGCCGATGAGGGTGCGGACGCGGTTCCCCACACTTTTCACCCAGGTGGGGTCGAAGCGCTCCAGGGCCTCCTCGTAGAGGCGGCGGGCCTCGTCCTCGTCACCGCCCGCCAACGCCATGTCGGCCAGGCCGCGGAAGGCCGCCGCCAGGCAGGTGGCGTTCCCGGCGCGGCGGGCCACGGCCGCGGCCTCCGCGTAGTCGGCGCGGGCGGCGTCCGGATCGTCCGCCGCGCGCAGGTCGCCCCGGTTGCAGAGCAGGTCGGCGACGTCGTCGGCCGCGCCCAGCTCCCCGGCGAGGGTCAGCGCCTCCTCGGTGAGCGCGATCGCGCGGGCCGTGTCACCGGACGTCGCGGCGAGCCCGGCCAGAGCGTCGAGCGCTAGGGCCGTCCCCCAGCGTTCGCCCAGCTCGCGGAAGCCCTCGGCGGCGGTCCTGTACTCCTGCTCGGCCTGCGCGAGATCGCCGTGGGCGAGCTGCGGATACCCCGACATCAAGTGCGCCGCCGAACGTGCCCACCGGTCCGGGCTGTCGCGCTCGGCCATGAGGATCGTGAACTGCACGCCCACGTCCCCGCCGCCGACGGAGCCCATCAGCCACTGGAGGGCCGCCATCGGGTTGCGCAGCGGACGGTCCGCGCCGGCCAGCGCCGCCCCGGCGCGCTCCCGCTGCTCCTTGGTGGCGTGCGTCCCGGCGATCGTGACGCAGACGGCGTGCTCCTCGGGCGGGAGACCGGCATCCGGCAGGTCCAGGAGGGCGGCGGCGAGCGGCGCGGCCGAGCCCGCCAGCCCCCGGATCCACAGGTACACCGACATGGCCGACAGCAGCGCGGACGCCGTCTCGGCACGGCCGGCGGCGACGGCCCGGCGGAGCGCCGCGAACAGGTCGTCGTGCTCGGCCGCGAGCCGGTCGAGCGCAGCGAGCTGCCCCGCCCCGAGCAGGTCGGCGTGGGCGGCGAGGTCCAGGAGGTGGGCGGCGTGCGCGGCCTCGACCTCGTCCGTCTCGCCCGCCTCGGCGAGCTTCTCCGCCCCGTACGCGCGGATCGTCTCCAGCATCCGGTAGCGGCCCTGGGAGAAATCCAGCAGCGACCGGTCGGCCAGCGCGGTCAGGGTCTCCTCGTCCGCGCGCGCGACGGCCAGCGCGGAAGCGGCCGTCGCTCCCCCGGCGAACACCGTGAACCGGCGCGCCGCCGCGCGCTCGTCCTCGGTGAGCAGTTCCCAGCTCCAGTCCACGACGGCGCGCAGCGTCCGGTGCCGGGCGTCGGCGGTGCGGCTGCCGCGCGCCAGCAGCGCGAACCGGTCGTCCAGGCGCGCGGCCACGTCGGACAGCTCGTGGGTGCGCAGCCGGGCCGCCGCCAGCTCGATCGCGAGCGGCAGATCGTCCAGCGCGGCGCAGACCTTCCGGACGAGCGCGCCGTCCAGGACGACGTCGCGGCGCGCGGCCCTGGCCCGCTCCTCGAACAGCCGCACGGCGTCGTCCTCCGGAAGCGGCCTGACCTGCCACAGCCGCTCGCCGTCCACGTCGAGGGGCTCCCGGCTGGTGGCGAGAATCCGCAGGTCGGGGCATGCGGACAGGAGCCGCCACGCGAGGTTCGCGGCGTCCCCGACGACGTGCTCGCAGTTGTCCAGGACGAGCAGCAGGCCGCGTTCGGCGAGCGCGGCGACCAGGCGCTCCTCGGGGTCCGGGTCGGCTCCCCCGCCGCTCAGCAGACCGCGTTCGCGCAGGCCGAGCGCCTGGAGCACCGCCTGCGCCGGATCGGCGACGGGGGCGAGCGGCGCGAACGCGACCTCGCCGTCCCAGCGCCGCGCCACCTCCCCCGACAGCCGCGTCTTGCCGACGCCGCCCGGCCCGAACAGCGTGACCAGCCGTCCGGTCGCCAGGCCGTCGAGGACGCCCGCCACGTCGTCGTCCCGCCCGATGAAACCGCTGATGGGAGAGCCCGGACGGGCCACCCGGGGACGCCCGGCCGCCGGCGGCGACGACGGTGCCGGGGCGGCGGGCGCGCCCCGCAGGAGGGTCCGGT
>NZ_JBFAOF010000644.1:0-4276 GCF_040675125.1 Spirillospora sp. NPDC049652
GGCGCCGTCCGGGCCGGGGGCCGGGTCGGCCACGGCGGTCGCGGTGGGGTTGAGGGGGACTAGCGCGGTGCCCGGCCGAGCTGCGGATGCCTCGGCCTGGAGCGCGGCCTCGGCCTCGCGCAACGCCTGCAGACGCCGGACCCGCCAGGTGTTGAGGTCGCCCCGGCACGCCCGGACGAACCCGTCCAAGACCCGCTCGGACGGGATCTGCTCTCCTCCGGCCGCCTTCGACAGGGCACTTCTGGACACCCCGCAGAGCCGCGCCATTTTCCAGTACGGCAGGTTCCCCGCCTGCTCGCGCAGTTCCCGCAGCTCAAGCGCGAACCGGACCGTCGGCCCGTCGTCGGGGTTGAGTGTCTTCGGCGGCCGCCCCACCCGCTACATCCCCTTCCGTCCCCGCATTCGTGCTGGTCACCGGCATATGGACAACCCTGGCGTCGCTGGCGTGGACAACCGGCAGCACCGATTATCCACAGAAACTCGTGAATGGATAACCGCAGCCTTAAACCGGTGAGGCCGGGCGTTGGAACCGCGACCCGCGTTCGTCCTTGTCACGCCCGGCCAGTCCACGAAAGGCACCGCAATGCGACACCCGACCACCGTCCTACGGCGGATGATCCTGCTGATCGCCGTGGCGATCACCGCGACGCTCGCCGGCGGCGTGGTGAGCCTGGCAGGAACGGCCTACGCCGACCCGGCCGCCCAGGCGCTGCCCACCTTCAACACCGGACCGATCCCCGCCAACAGCCTCCCGCTGCAGACCGGGCCCGGCGGCGACTACCCCATGATCGGCTACGCCCAGCCGTTCACCAGCTACACCGTCGCCTGCTTCTCCACCCCCTCGATCAACCCCGGCGAGCCCGGCCCCTACACCGTTCCCGGCAACGACATGACCGTGGTGTGGGCTCTGCTCGCCAACCCCTCCGCCTCGCCCCCTGTCGGCCCTCCGGCCAACGCCGCCGGCGACCCCGTCGGCTACGTCCGCGCCAGTAATCTCCACACCGGCGGCAACCTTCTGGACCAGGCGCCCCGCTGCGTCAGCGACCCGCCGCCCGCACCCTCTCCGACCCCCCGGACCGACGGCCACCCGGTCGTGGGGCCCCAGCCGCCCGGATCCGACGTCCCCCACTTGATGTGCAAGCACCAGATGCTGGATCCCGGCACCTACACCATCGACTTCACCTCTGAGCCGACCATCGACATCGAGTTCAGCGCCTCCGCGCCGACCACCATCGACGTCAAGGACACCCAGACCGGCGCATCAGGCTCCGGCTTCATCCATCCCGCAACCGGAGCCACCGAGGACCTCAAGTCCTGGCACTTCACCGAAAAGGCCAACGGCACCGGCATCACCCAGCACCTGGTGACCGTCACCGTCACCGGTGCCGTTGTCGAAGGCAGTGTCGGCTACATCGTCCGCTCCACCGGCTGCGGCACCCCCTCGACCCCGCAGAACTAACCCCCGGCCCGACCCCGCTCCCGGGTAAGCACGCCCGCACACCCGGGAGCGAGGGCGCCCCCGCCCCACCACGAGACCGGCGGTAGCTCCTGGCAGGCTGTCGTATCCGACTGTGTCGTATTCCTAAGCCGTGCGGGCCGAAGGGGATGTCGGGCTGGTCGACCGCGACACCGTGCGCGGCACCCACGCCCGCCCGCACTGGACGGCGACCGCCGGCGACCCCGCCGCCGGCCGCTACTACGCCCCGATCCCACTGTGGCCGGACCACGGCGACCCCGACCGCGCCGACGAGGACTCCTGGAAGACCCGCACGGCAGCGGTCACCGCACTGGCCCGCCAGCACGACCCCGTCCTGGCCAGTGACCCGGCGCGGGTGGTGGAGGCGACGCTAGCCCACGCCCTGGAGGAGGACCATGACCCGCGACATCAACGGCAAGCTGGGGGGACGCCGGAACACGGGCGCGCCGGACCGGCCGCAGCGCTGCCGAAGGACGGGGGCCAAGATCGGAGGCAGCACGGGCCCTGTACCCGAACAAAGCTTCGGAGAGGCTCCTTCCACTTTCTTCGCGATGCAATGCGGGCAGCCCCGGCATGTGCCACGGGCAGCACCGTCCACATGCTCGGAGGTATCTCGAACTTCGAGATACCTGCCCGGGTGGGAGTGCGGCTGTTTGCGCCCGCTCCCGAGGAACAAACCCGACGTCAGAGGGCGGCTGGGCCGGGTGCGCGGGCGCACAGTAAAGCATTTGGAGCCGCACGGGAAGGAACGCAGAGTGACCGCCGACTACTCGCGGTAAAAGCAACTTCTAGGAGCTATAAATCACTGCTTATTACTCTGGCGCTGAATAAATAAGTTATAGCAGGTCAGCGTGATGGAGTTTCGCGTAATTCAGGGCGGGCGGCCGGGGAGGTTATCCGCTCGCGGCGTTGAAATCAAGCCTTGCGACACCTGTCGCCGGTCCCACCGCCGCCGCTGCCTAGGATGGGGGGCAGACGTGATCGGGCATCTTGCGGAGGCCGGTCGATCGTCGCAGGTGAAAGGCCCTTGGGGGTGGTAGCCCGGGGGCCTTTTGCCGTACCTGGAGGCAGATGTCGGGCCTGTGGGACTTCCGTGCGTGATCCAAGGCGGGGGGCTAGTTTGGTCCTCGATCCTCGGTGCCACCGATGCTGCGGGTGATGGGGAGGCCGACTTACCACCGGCCCTGGACCTCGTTCGCCCCAGTGTCGGAGGCGCTATCGACCGGCCTCCGCAAGGCCCTGACTCCCACTGGAGGGAGCCCGTGTCCGAGTCTCGTCACTCCCCGGGCACGATGCCTCACAAGATCGGCATCGTGTGCGGCGCCGCGGTCGCCTTGGCGATCGTGATGCTCATCGGCTACATCGTGCACGTGCTTGCCGGGGTCGGCCCGGCGGAGATCGCGACTGTCCTGGCGGCTGTCGTCGGGGTCCTCGGCGTCGTCCCCCTCATTATTCGCGCCCTGCGCACGGACCGGCCGTGATGAATCCCCGCCGCTTCTTCTACGACCAGCTCGACCCGCTCCAGTTCTCCCTGGTCTCAGACATCGCCCGGCTCAGGACCTACAAGCAGGGGGCCAGGCTCTTCCTGCAGGGGAGCCCCGCCACCCGTGTCATGCTCCTCGTGACCGGTCGGGTCCTGCTGGAGACCCGTAGACGCTCGGGAGACCCGACCGGCGTTGGCGTGCTCATCCCCGGCCAGCTGTTCGGCGACGAGGCGATGACCCCGGTGGGGACGGCCAAACGCGAGCACACGGCCCGCGCCATCGACTCTGTCGGCGTACTGGAGATCGACAGCCGGGAGCTGCAGCGCCTGGCGCACGAGGACCCCTGGCTGTGGCGGCACATCTACCACGACGCCGCCGAACGGACGCGGGCCAAGGAGTACTGGATGGCCCAGCTGGCGCATGCCACCGTCGCAGAACGGCTGGCTAGGGCGTTGTTGTTCCTGTACTCGGCCGAGGACGAGTACGTCTTGGGCAGCTGCGATATCCAGGCGGACACCCGACTGCTGGCCGCCTGGGCCGGCACCTCCGTCCGCAGCGTGCAGCGCGTGCTCGTCAGATGGGAAGAGCAGGGCATCGTCGAACGGGGAGCCAAGTTGACGATCCTGGAGCCCGACCGGTTGAAGTCGATCGCCAACATCCCTCGCAAGGCGTCCGGCTTGTCCTTGCCGCGCGAGCGGGCCGAGTTGTCCGCAGCCTGGGATGCCCTCCGGAACAGGTTCGCCGCCCGCCCCGTCCGAAGTGTCGCCTGAGCGAGACCGAACGACCGGCCAAGACTGGTTGAGGACTGCGAAACCCGACGCCGCTCCGCCTTCCGCGGGGCGGCGTCGGCCTGTGCGTCCTGGCCCACGCCGTGACCGCCACGAACGTTGACCCGCCTCACTCGTAGCCCGGCCTTCTGAAGGACGGCCCCCAAGCCGCCGGAGCGGTAGCTTGCTCCCTGCTCATACCGGGCGGGCAGCGTGCCATAGCCGGACGGACGTCCGTCGCCCGGATACGGCCCCGGAGCTGCCCTGCACAGCCCGCGAACGTTGCCAGACCAAAAGGGCGGAGGAGGAGGGGCTTGCCGAGGGGGAGAGGGGCGGCGAGGCGCTCCGCAGGAAGTCGGCTCGGACTCTATCGGAGGAGCTGAGGGGGCGCTGATGCTCGTGCCGGAGAACTGCACACTCAGACATGAGCGACAGCACCGACACAGGCACGGCGAGCGAGGTCACGGTCGGGGCCACGACCGCGACCGAGATGGCCCTGGACGGCCGGACGCTGAGAGTGCCGCGCCGGGACGCGGTCACAGATCGGA
>NZ_JBFAOF010000645.1:0-4275 GCF_040675125.1 Spirillospora sp. NPDC049652
GGACGTCCATGAGCACCACGTCCGGACGCAGCTCGGCGGCCAGCCGCACCGCCCGCGCGCCGTCCTCGGCCTCCCCGGCGACCTCGATGTCCGGCTCGCCCGCCAGGATCGAGCGGAACCCCGCCCGCACCAGCGTCTGGTCGTCGGCCAGCAGCACCCGGATCACGCCGCCTCCCCCGCGGGCAGCGGCAGCCGCGCCCGCACCCGGAACCCGCCATCCGGCCCCGGCCCCGCCGACACCTCGCCGCCCATCGACACCGCCCGCTCCCGCATTCCGCGCAACCCGTGGCCGCCGCCCGTCCCGCCGGACGGCCCGCACCCGTCGTCGTCCACCTGCACCACCAGCGCGTCCTCGGACCGCTCGATCCGCACCGTGACCGTCCTCGCCCGCGCGTGCCGCACCGCGTTGGTCACCGCCTCCTGGACGATCCGGTACCCGGCCAGGTCGATCTCGACGGGCAGCCCGGCCGCCGCGTCCCGGCCGTCCAGCCGGACCGCGAGGCCCGCCGCGACCGCCTGGTCCAGCAGCTCGCCGACCCGCTCCAGCGACGGCGCGGGGGCGACCGGCACGTCCTCGTCCACCTGCCGCAGCACGCCGAGCGCGGTCCGCAGCTCCCGCAGCGTCTCGCGGCTCGCCTGCTTGATCGCCTCCAGCGCGGCGTACGCCTGCCCGGGCTCCTCCCGCCGGTGCAGCGCCGCGCCCGCCTGCACGTTGATCAGCGAGATCTGGTGGGCGAGCACGTCGTGCAGCTCCCGCGCGATCCGCAGCCGCTCCTCGACGGCCCGCCGCGCGGCCTCCCGCTCCCGCGTGGCCTCCGCCTCCGCCGCGCGCCGCTCCGCCTCCTCCGTCCGGGCCCGGCGGCCGCGCACGTAGTAGCCGAGCCACACCGTGACCAGCAGGCCCAGCGCGAGCCAGGCCAGCGCGTTGTCGTCCATGATCCGGCGCCCGCGGACGAGCCCGGCCCCGACGGCCGCGCCCTCGACGGTCCCGGCGGCGGTCAGCGCCACCCACAGGCGGCGCTCCACCGCGACCGTGAACAGCGCGACCGGGAACACCAGCGCGATCGAGCCGCCCGGATACCCGAGCGGGTAGTACAGCAGCACCGCGGCGGTCACCACGACCAGCACCGTCACCGGGAACCGCCGCCGCAGCGCCAGCGCCGAGGTGGCCGCCAGGATCAGCAGCGCACCGCCGGGCCACGGCGACCGTCCATCTGACGAATCCCGGACGCTGGACACCCCGAGGACCACCAGCGCCGCCAGCGCCGCGAACGCCGCGTCCCCTCGCGACACCCGCAGCTCCCGGACCACCCGCACGCCCTTACCGTAACCACCGCGCCGCGACGGCGGCCCGGGATCGCCGCCCGCGGGCGGGAAATCAGAAGATGCCGGGAATGCGGGGGCTGCCGTCCGCGCCGACCCCGGCGCGGAGTTCGTCCAGCTGGCGCCGGGCGCGGCCGTGTCCCGCACGGGCAGCGGCTTCGAAGTGCTCTTCGGCTTCGCCGGTCGCACCCCGGGCGTCCAGGATGACGGCGAGGTTGTACGCGGCGTCCCGGCCGCCGGCCGCCGCGCCCTTGCGCCACCAGAGTTCGGCCTCCTCGGCGCGGCCGGCTCGGAAGAGGTCGGTGCCGAGGTTGCTCATCGCGACCGGGTCTCCCTCCTCGGCGGCCTTGCGGAGCCACGAGCGCGCCTCGTCGTCCCGGCCGAGCGTCTCCAGGACGCCGCTGAGGTTGACCATCGCCTTGACGTCGCCCCTCTCGGCGGCGATCTCGTAGTAGCCGGCCGCCTCCTGCGCCCTGCCCTGGCCGACGAGCATGTAGGCCAGGTTGTAGGCCGACGTGCCGTCTCCGGCCTCAGTGCCCGCCCGCCACCAGCGT
Organism: Spirillospora sp. NPDC049652; assembly: GCF_040675125.1. NCBI lineage: Bacteria > Bacillati > Actinomycetota > Actinomycetes > Streptosporangiales > Thermomonosporaceae > Spirillospora > Spirillospora sp. NPDC049652. The sequence continues at coordinate 1,878 of NZ_JBFAOF010000645.1, forward strand.
TCGGCCTCGTCCGGACGGGCCCGCTCGTCGGCGAGGTATCCGAGGTTGCGCATCGCGGGCGCGTATCCGGCGCCCGCCGCCTTCAGCCACAACCTTTCGGCCTGCTCTTTGTCGGTCTTCACGAGGCTGATTCCGAGGTTGTTCATGGCCCGCGGGTCGCTCGCCTCAGTCTCGGCGTCACCGCGGTCGTCGTCGTCCCGCATGTCTCCCTCTCGTCGCCGGCGTAGACGCGGATCCTTCCAGGTTTCGGGACGAGGCGGGCGCTCCCGGTCAGATGCCGCCGCCACCCACCGGCCGCCGCCGTCCGTGATCGCGGAAAAGGTGTCGGGGGCTGTCCGGGGGCGGCGCTAGGGTGCGGATCATGGCAGGCGAGGAGACGGTCAGGGTCGATCTGTGGATCTGGTCGGTCCGGCTGCTGAAGACCCGGTCGCAGGCGACGGCGGCGTGCCGGGCGGGGCACGTGCGGGTGAACGAGGAGCGCGCGAAGCCCGCCACGGCGGTCAAGGCCGGGGACGAGGTCCGGGTGCGGGTCGAGGGCCGCGAGCGCGTGGTCGTGGTGAAGAAGGTGATCCGCAAGCGGGTCGGCGCGCCGGTGGCGCAGGAGTGCCTGACCGACAACAGCCCGCCCCCGCCGCCGCGCGAGCTGACCATGCCCGCCGGGTTCCGCGACCGGGGGACGGGCCGTCCGACCAAGCGCGACCGGCGGGAGCTGGAGCGCCTGCGGGAGCGGCGGAACGCGCCCCTGTTCGGCGACCCCGACAAGATCAGGCGCAGCCTCGGCGAGGACTGACGGCCATCCGGCCCGGTCGCGGCGCGGCGTACGGGGTCAGGGCTTGAGGACGATGCGGATCGGGTCGCCCTCCTTGGTCTCCAGCGCGTGGACGGCCTTCGGGGCGTCGGCGAGCGGCACCACGGCGCTGACCGAGCCGGAGAAGTCGAGCCGGTGCGCGGCCAGCAGCCTGACCAGTTCGACGACGTGCTCGGACGTCGAGCCGTAGTGGCCGAGAAGCTTCTTCTGGAAGAAGCTGAACAGGGTGCCGTCGGTGATGGTGACGGGCCGGTCCGTGAGGCCGACCAGGGTGAGCCGTCCGCCGGGGGCGAGGACCGCGACGGCCTGCTCCCGGACGGCCGGGACACCGGCGAAGTCGAAGGCGGCGGCCACGCCGGCGCCGCCGGGGGCGGCGAGGACCGCGTCGCGGAAGCCGGGGTCGGCGGGGTCCAGGACGAGGTCGGCGCCGAGCGCGAGGGCGCGCTCGCGGGCGGCGGGCAGCGGGTCGACGGCGATGATCGGGGCGGCGCCGGCCATCCGGAGCAGCTGGACGCCGTGCGCGCCCAGTCCGCCGACGCCCCAGACGCCGACCGCCTCGGCGGCGCGGACCTGGGCGGTCGTGGTGATCGCGGCCCACGGGGTGGAGACGGCGTCGGGGACGAAGCAGGCCTGCTCGAAGGGCAGGTCGTCGGGGATCGGGACGAGCGTGTCGACGCGGGCGAGCGCGTACTCGGCCCATCCGCCGTCGTAGTCGACGCCCCGGGTGAAGGTGGCGCCGTCGCGCTCCTCGCCCGCCTGGAGCAGGACGCGGTCGCCGATCCGGGCGCGGGTGACGCCGGGGCCGAGCGCGTGCACGGTGCCCGCGACCTCGTGGCCGAGGGTGACGGCGTCGTCCTTCAGCCGGAAGGGGCTGAGGGTGCCGTCGATGAGGTGGACGTCGGAGAGGCAGACCCCGGCCGCCCCGACCTTGATCAGGACGTGGTCCGGGCCCGGCTCGGGCGTCGGGACCTGGTCCATCCGCAGCTCGCGTCCGCCGTCCGCGGTGAAGTGCAGCCGTCCGGCCAGCATGGTCCCCTCCTGACTCCGCCGCAGCGTGGGCGCTTTCGCGACGGATGAAGTTGTTTGTCCCTTTTCTACTCCCAACTCTCGACACAGTGTTGATGTTCCCGACGTGTCGTAGATCTCGACACGGTGTCGAGAGAGTCGACGCTGCTAGGATCACGGGCATGGCGACGTCCCGGGCCTCACGGAGCCGCCGCTCGTCCCGCCCCTCGGGCGACGAGCGCGAGGCGGCGATCCTCGGCACGGCCGAACGGCTGCTGGCCGAGCGTCCGCTGAGCGAGATCTCGATCGAGGACCTCGCCGCCGGCGCGGGCATCTCCCGGCCGACGTTCTACTTCTACTTCTCGTCCAAGAAGGACGTCCTGCTCTCGCTGCTCGACCGGGTGGCCGAGGAGGCCGACCGCGCGATCGTCCCGCGGCCGCCGTCCCCCATCGCCGACCCGGCGGCCTTCTGGCGGGACGTCCTCACCGCGTTCTTCGCGGCCTTCGGCGCGCACCGCGCCGTCACCGCCGCCGCGGACGCGGCCCGCGCGGGCGACCCGGAGATCGGCGCCCTCTGGACCCGGC
>NZ_JBFAOF010000646.1:0-4273 GCF_040675125.1 Spirillospora sp. NPDC049652
GTGGCGGCGTCGGCGGACGCCGGTACCGCGACGACGGCCGCGAGGGCCGTCGCGGCGACCAGGGTCGCCTTGAGGGGGTTGGGCAAGAAAGTGCTCCCGCGGATGGCCCCGCAAAAAGGGGGCGGAAGGTGTGAGTGGCGCGATCTTCTCACGGGACCATCCGCGTGATCAGCACGGTCTCCGGCGACGATGCGGCTACTCCGGGTTGGCGAGCTCCGAGATGCGCATCGCCATGGCGCGGTGGACGGGCGGCAACCAGTCGAGCGTGCGCAGGAAGGTGTTGCGGAGGTTGCGCAGCGCCGGGTTCCCGACGGTCGCCACGCGCGTCATCCGGTCGGTGAACGAGACGACCTCCTCGGCGATCGGGCGCCGGACGGCCTCGTAGCCGTCCAGGGTGTCCGGTGACGCGTCGTCGTGGAGCACGGCGGCGAGCCGGCGCGCGAGGTCCAGCGCGTCCTGGATGCCGGTGTTCATGCCCTGTCCGCCCGCCGGGCTGTGCACGTGCGCGGCGTCCCCGGCGAGGAACACGCGGCCCTCGCGGTAGCGGCCGGCGAGCCGGTGGTGGACGCGGAAGCGGCTGCTCCACACCAGGTCGGTCACGCGGGCGGGGGCCTTGCGCGGGCCGCGCGCGTCGAGGATCGCCTGGACGTCGGCGGCGGTCGGGTGCTCGGGGGCCTCGGCGACGGTCGCGACGATGCGGTGCCGTCCCTCCGGCAGCGGCGCGACGACCGTGACGCCCTCACGGGAGAAGAACAGCATGACCTCGGGGGCGGAGGCGGCCCAGTCGAGCCGGACGTCGGCGAGGACGAACGACTCGCCGTAGGTGTCGCCCTCGAACGGGACGCCGATCTGCTCGCGGACGACGCTGTGCATGCCGTCGGTCCCGACGGCGTACCGCGCGCGGATCTCGTGGCCGCCCGCGAGGACGCCGGTGACGCCGTCCGCGTCCTGGCGGATCGCGGTCAGCTCGTGCGGCCGGTGGACGACCCCGCCGACCGCTTCGAGGCGGCGCAGCAGGATCTCCTCGGTGACGTTCTGCGGGACCAGCAGCGCGTACGGGAAGTCGGTCGGCAGGTCGGCGAAGTCGACCGTCAGCAGCACGCGGTCGCGCTCGCGGACGGTGAAGCGGGGCGCGATGACCCCGGCCTTGACCAGCTCGTCGGCGACCTCCAGCTCGCGCAGCACCTCCAGGGTGCGGGCGTGCACGACGGCGGCGCGCGAGGTGTTCAGCCCCTCGGCGAGGCGGTCGACGAGGACGGCGTCCACTCCCTTGGCGCGCAGCGACGCGGTCAGTGCCAGCCCGGCGGGTCCGGCTCCGGTGACGAGGACCTCGGCGGTGGCGGGAAGAGCGTTCATGGGGGGTCTCCCAAGTTTGCCAATGCGTGTTTGCCAACACATGGTGGCAAACAGATCCGAGTTTGCCAACAGTTGTTGGCCTACAGTTGCGGGCATGGCATTCACCGAACGCTCGGCACGGACCCGGGCCGAGATCCTCGCCGCGGCCCAGCGGGCCTTCGCCGCCGACGGCTACGACCGGGCCACCATCCGCGGGATCGCCGCGGACGCGGGCATCGACCCGTCCATGGTGATCCGCTACTTCGGCAGCAAGGCCGCCCTCTACACCGCCGCGTCCACGATCGACCTGGCCGTCCCGGTGCTGGCCGACGACCCGGCGGACGCCGCCGCCTCCTACGTGCGCGCGATGCTCGCCCGCTGGGAGGGAGGCGACAACGCCGCCGAGGCCGTCCTGCTGCGCGCCGCCCCCACCCGCCCGGACGCGGCCGCCCGGGTGCAGGAGATCTTCGACCGGGAGATCGTCCCGGCGGTGCGGGCCGCCCGCCCGGACGACCCGCACGCGCGCGAGCGCGCCGCGCTGCTGCTGAGCCAGAGCCTCGGCGTCGTCTACTGCCGCTACCTGCTCGGCATCGAGCCCCTGGCGTCGATGGACGTCGAGACCCTCGCGACCCTGGTCGCCGACGCCGTCGCGGGCCACCTCACCGCCTCGATCCCCTCCTGACCCGCCCGTCTCCGGCTCCGTACAGTGGGGCGATGGCCAAGGAACACCCCGTCCCTGAAGGACGGCGCGCAGGGCGCGCCGCTTCCGGGGGACGCGCCGCCCGCGAGGGGCACGCCGCCGTCGTCGGCACCGGTCCGAACGGGCTCGCCGCCGCCGTCACGCTCGCCCGCGCCGGGCTGGACGTGGTCCTCTTCGAGGCCGCCCCGGAGATCGGCGGCGGACTGCGCGGCTCGGCCCTCTTCGACCCGCGGATCACGCACGACATCTGCTCGGCCGTGCACCCCATGGCGGCGGCCGCGCCGTTCTTCCGCGAGTTCGACCTGGCCGCGCGCGGTGTGGACCTCATCCAGCCGGAGATCAGCTACGCCCATCCGCTGGACGGGGGCCGCGCCGCCCTCGCCCACCGGTCCCTGGACGCCACCTGCGCCGCGCTCGGCGCGGACGGTCCCGCCTGGCGGCGCCTGTTCGGGCCGCTCATGCGCCACAGCGACGACCTGACCGGCCTCTTCCTGTCGGATCTGCGCCGGCCGCCGTCCTCCCCGCTGGGCGTCCTGCGGTTCGGGCTGCGCGCGCTGCGCGGCGAGCCGTTCCGGACCGAGGAGGCGTCCGCGCTGTTCACCGGCGTCGCGGGCCACGCCGTGGGCGAGATCGCGGGGCTCGTGGGGAACGCGATCGCCCTCATGCTCGGCCAGCTCGCGCACTCCTCCGGCTGGCCGATCCCGCGCGGCGGCAGCACCGAGATCGTCCGCGCCCTGGCGGACGACATCACCGCGCACGGCGGCACCTTCACGACCGGGCATCGCATCACCGACCTGGGGGAACTGGCCGGGTTCCCGCTCGTCTTCCTCGACACGGGCGCCAAGGAGTTCCTGTCCATCGCCCGCCGCCAACTGCCGCACCGGTACGCGGCCGCGCTGTCCCGCTTCCGCTACGCGCCGGGTGCCGCGAAGGTCGACTTCCTGGTCTCCGAGCCGATCCCCTGGGCCAACCCGGAGGTCGGACGCGCCGGAACCGTCCACCTGGGCGGGACGCGCGCCGAGATCGTCCGGAGCGAGCGGCTCGCGTCGCGCGGCCACCTGACCGACGCCCCGTTCGTCCTGGTCGTGGACCCGGGAGCCGTCGATCCGAGCCGGGTGGTCGATGGCAAACGCCCGGTCTGGGCGTACGCGCACGTCCCGAACGGCGACGCCACCCCGCCGATCGACCTCGTGCGCGCGCGTATCGAGCGCTACGCGCCGGGCTTCGGCGACACCGTCCTCGAAGCCCGGGGCATCGCGGCCGCCGAGTACGAGACCTACAACCCGAACTACGTCGGCGGTGACATCGGCGCGGGCGCGATGTCCCTACGGCAGATCGCCGCCCGCCCGACGCTGCGCTGGGACCCGTACACGACGCCGCTGCACGGCGTGTACCTGTGCTCGGCGTCCACGCCGCCGGGGCCGGGCGTCCACGGAATGTCCGGTTACCTGGCCGCGGCCTCCGCCCTCCGGCGGCACTACGGCCTCCGTCCGCCCTCGCTGGCGGCACACGCGCGCTCGTAGCGCCGAGCCAGACGGCCCAGGTACTCGACCAGCTCGGGCGGGCCGTCCACCTCGAAGTCCGCGTCGAGAAGGCCCAGGTGGACGGCCAGCGACTCGACCGTGTCCGCGCCCGTGTGCAGCACGCAGGACGCGCCGTCCACGGCCTCCACGACCCCCACGGCAGGGGAGATGTGGGCCGTGACCTGCTCGGCCGGAGCGTGCACGACGACCCGCGCCCGGTACCGCCACGCGGCGGACGACACCCGCTGCGACACGTAGGCGGCGACGTCCTCGTCCGGCAGCGGACGCGGCGTGAAGCGCGGGCCGGTCGGCGTCTTGGGGATCATCCGGTCCACCCGGAACGTCCGCCAGTCGCCGCGCTCGACGTCCCAGGCCAGCAGGTACCAGCGGCGTCCCCAGTTGACCAGGCGGTACGGCTCGACCTCGCGCCGGGACGCCGAGGACCGGTGGGACGTGTAGTCGAACCGCAGCCGCTCGCGCGTCCGGCACACCCCGGCGATCGCGGTCAGGACGTCCGGGTCGACCGACGGGCCCGGCCGGTCGCTCGGCACCGGGACGGTGTACGCCTGGAGCGTCCCGACCCGGTGCCGCAGCCGGGACGGCATGACCTGCTCCAGCTTGGCCAGCGCCCGCAGCGACGCCTCCTCGTTCCCCGCGATCGCGCCGCTCGTCGCCGTCCGCAGCCCGACCGCGACCGCCACGGCCTCGTCGTCCT
>NZ_JBFAOF010000647.1:0-4258 GCF_040675125.1 Spirillospora sp. NPDC049652
CCGCGCCGACCGGGGCGAGCGTGTCGCCGCCGACGCCGACCAGCGCCCACAGCGCGGACGGCGGCATGAGGTCCGGGTCGAGCTCCATCGCCTCCCGGTAGGTCGTCCGCACCGGCAGCTCGTCCACGTGGATCGGACGGCGGCCGCGCGGCAGCCGCCCGTAGCGGGACGCGGCGGCGCGCGCGATCTCCTGCAGCGCGGCGACCTGGGCCGTGCCGGACGGGTCGTCCGCGAGCAGCCCGATCTGCGACTCGCGCGGCGGGACGCCCGGCGCGACGACCTCCAGGACGCGGCCCGGCGGCATCGACGCGGGCACCTGGCGCTCCTGCAGCCCGGCGTAGCCGTAGTCGTTCGGGTCGGCCATCCGCATCACCAGCCGGCGGTCGAAGACGGTGGAGACCTGGCCGGTCAGGCCCGTCCGGTCGCCGGTGAACACCGCGCGCAGCCCGACGGCCGCGCCCTCGCGCAGCAGCCGCAGCGCCATGTCCACCAGGCGGCCGTAGTCGTAGGAGTCGAACGCCCCGACGAACCCCTCCCAGCGGTCGAGCAGCAGCACCATCCAGGGCAGCCGGTCGGCGGCGGCGACGGCGGCGCGCTGCTCCGACAGCGACGCGAAGCCCGCCTCGGCGAGCAGCTGCTGCCGCCGCGACACCTCCGCGCCGAGCGCGGTCAGCAGCCGCTCGCAGCGGTCGAGCTGGTCGCGGGTGACGACCGCGCCGCAGTGCGGCAGCGACACCATCGGCAGCAGCGCGCCCGCGCCGCAGTCGATCGCGTACAGGTGCGCGTCGAACGGCGAGCAGGCGGCGGCGAGCGACCCGGCGAACGTGCGCAGGGCCGTGGACCGGCCGGACCGGGCCGTCCCCGCGAGGTACAGGTGGCCGCCCTTCACCAGGTCGGCGACCAGCGGCTCGCGCGACTGGACGGACGGCAGGTCGGTCACCCCGAACGGCACCGCCGGGACGTCCACGACCGAGCCACCGGCGGCCGTGCGCGGCGCGAGCCGGACCCGCTCGGGCAGCGGCGACAGCCACGGCGACGGCTGCCGCCCGATCCCCGCGCGGCGCGCCGCGTCCTCGACCGCGCGGACCAGGACGGCCAGGTCGGTGACCGTCTCGCCGGACGCGTCGTCCGGCGCCTCGCGCGGCCCGGGCAGCGGGCGGCCGAGGCCCTGCCAGCCCACGGTGTGCACGTCGGCGCGGCCGGCGGGCGCGCCCGGCGCGGGCCGCCGCCCGCCGACCCGCGCGGTCTGCACCAGGCGCGGCTCGTCCACGCCGGACCGCACGTAGCAGCGGCCGGGCGTCGACTTGCCGATCTGCGCCGCCTCCGGCGTGTCGATCACGTCGGTGGACTCGTCCGGGTCGGTGACGCGCAGCGCGATCCGCAGGTTCGTGTTCGCGCGGATGTCGGCCGTCACCACCCCGGCCGGGCGCTGCGTCGCGAGGATCAGGTGGACGCCGAGGGACCGTCCGCGCCGTCCGATGTCCACCAGGCCGGTGACGAACTCGGGCAGCTCCGCGACCATCGCCGCGAACTCGTCGATCACCAGGACGAGCCGGGGCAGCCCGGCCCCGCCGGCGGCCTGGTAGTCGTCGATGTCCTTGGCGCCCGCGCCGAGCAGGATCTCCTCGCGCCGCCGCAGCTCCGCCGACAGCGACTCCAGCGCGCGCTCGGTCGCGTGGCCGTCGAGGTCGGTGACCATGCCGACGGTGTGCGGGAGGCGCGCGCAGTCGGCGAACGCCGCGCCGCCCTTGTAGTCGATCAGCACGAACGTCATCTCGTCCGGGCGGTTGGCGACCGCGAGCGAGGCGATGAGGGACTGCAGCAGCTCGGACTTGCCCGCGCCGGTCGTCCCGGCGACCAGGCCGTGCGGGCCGTCGTAGCGCAGGTCGACCGAGAACGGGCCGTCCGCGCCGTATCCGATCGGGACGCGGGTGGCGCGGCCGCCGGTCCGCTGCCACGAGCGGAGCACCGCGTCGGCGTCCGGCTCGGGCATCGCCAGCAGGTCGAGCAGGCGGGCGCCGCCGGGGACGGCGTCCTCGGAGTCCTGCCGCGACACGTCCCGGACGGGCGCCAGCGCGCGGCCGACCCGGTCGGCCCACGCGACCGGCACCCGGTCGGCCAGCACCGGGCCGATCGCGTCCAGGCCGTGCCCGCGCAGCCGGACGGCCGGGCCGTCCTGCTCGAACGCCGCGACGACGGCGCACTCCTCGGGGAGCAGCCGCTCCTCGTCGTCCACGCAGATCGCGTGGATGCCGTACTCGGCGCCGCGCGCGAGCAGCATCGGCATGCCCGGCTGGCGGCGCAGCGCCCGCGCGCCGTCCAGCACCAGCAGGATGTTGTAGGGGATCGCCTCGGGCGGTTTGCCCTGCCCGAAGAAGCTCTGCGCGGCCTGCGCGGCGCGGCGGCGCTCGCTCACCCGGATGGCCAGTTCGGTAATACGGTGCGCGAGCGATTCCGGATCCGACCCGACGAGGGCCGTGCACTCCTCGCCCTCGCGCGGACGGGTGTGCGGGAGCCACCGCACCCAGTTCCACTCCTCGCCCGCCTCCGCGTCCGCCGTGAGGACGACGACCGCCAGGTCGCGGGGGCTGTGCAGGGCCGCGGCCTGCGCGACCAGCCAGCGCGCGAGCCCGCGCGACGCGGCGCGCGGGCCGGTGATGCCGAGCACCCCGACGTCCGGCAGCGGCAGCGACACCGGGACGAGCCGGGACATCGGCACCTCGGGCGCCACCTCGTCCACGCTCGGGCCGCCGCCCGCGCGGCCGCCGCCCGCGGCGCGGCCACCGCTGGCGCCGCGCCGGCCGCGCGCGCCTCGCGCGACGGCGCGCCCGCCGCCGCTCCCGGCACCGGGGTTGGCGCTGGTCGCGAGGCCGCCGCTCAGACTCGACGACGGACGGCCCGGATGCGGGCCCTCGCTGCGGATCTCGATGAGCGCGGGCAGGTCGGCGAGGCCGAGCCGCAGGTGCAGCGCGTCCGGATCGGTCATGCGCCGCTCCCAGAGGCGGCGGCGCGGGCCGGTCGCGGTCAGCAGGATCTCGGCCGGGTCCGGGTCGGCGTCGCGCCGCTCCCGCTCGTCCTCGCGGCGCAGCTCGGCCAGGCGCGCCCCGAACGCGGCGGTCTGCTGCTCGTAGTCGCGCAGAGCCTTCTTGTACGACTTGCGGCCGTACATCCGGTCGCCGATCCACTCGCCGACCGTCATCACCGGCCAGGCGAGCGCGAACAGCGCCCACCACCACTGGCCCATCCCGAACGCCATGACCAGGCCGAACGCCGAGAACAGCAGCGCTCCGAACAGTCGCAGCCGCTCCTTCGGGTCGCGCTCGGGCCGCTTCGGGACGTCGATGCCCCGCTTCCGCACGGCGGGCTTCAGCCGCGGCGGACGGTTGAACGCCAGCCCGCCCTCGGGCAGCGGCTCCAGGTGCGTGTCGGGCTGCGCGCTGCGGGTCAGCATCAGGACGCTCGAACCGACCGCCAGCACGCTCCCGGTCGGCCACGGCCGCTTGCCGTCGAGCACGGCCCCGTCCAGGACGGCGTGCCCGAGCGTCCGCGCGGACGGCTCGACCTCCGCGCCGTCCCGTCCGATCGTGACCCGGAGTGACACTTCCGGGACGGACGGATCGTCCAGGGTGAGGTCGGCGCGCTCGCCGGACCCGACCGTGACCGTCCCGAACCCGGCCCGGTGCACCGGACCCGCCGCCGGACCGCCGACCACCCGCAGCTCGACCAGCCCGGACGGCTCAGCGAGGTCCGTCGCGGCGGCCGTGCGCCGCTCGACGCCGACCACCGCGCCGTCGCGCAGCTCGCGCGCCGCCGGGGCGCGCGGGTCGAGCATCCGGCCGTCGGCCCACAGGCCCTCGCCGCCCGCCGCGAGCGCCCGCGCGACCCCGTCGACGGTCGCGCGGTCGTCCACGTCCGCCACGACGTCCCGTGGCCCCTCCCGCGTCAGCGCCGTGAACGAGATCCGCATCCCAGCCCCTCTGTCCTGCGCCATCACAACGCCGTCCGCCACACTCCACGCCGTCCACGCCCGCGCGCGCAAAGCACAGCGCGCACGCGCCGCGCCCGCCGCACACACGCCCGCCGCACACGCCCGCCCGCGCACGCGGCCGCGTGGACCCGTGGGCCGGACGGCGGTGCGCGGGACGCGCGCCGCGATACCGCGGCGCACGTGGACGGCGGGGTGGCCGCACGACCGGCGTGGCCCGTGTCGACCGCGGCTTCACTGTAACGAGAAGGTCTGTCAGAGGCCCCTCCGGCG
>NZ_JBFAOF010000648.1:0-4239 GCF_040675125.1 Spirillospora sp. NPDC049652
GTCGTCGACCGCACCCCCGGGCCGCCGTCCGCACCGCCCTCCGCACCGGCCGCCGCCCGGCGGACCGCAGCCGAACCCGCGTCCGCCGACGGGGCGGACCCGTCCGTCAGGAGCCGCCGATGAGGATCAAGGGAATCGAGCTGCGCCGGATCGCGATGCCGCTGGTCGCGCCGTTCCGCACCTCCTTCGGCACCGAGACCGCCCGGGACGTCCTGCTGGTCCGGGTGGTCTCGGCCGGCGCCGAGGGCTGGGGCGAGTGCGTCGCCATGGACCTCCCGCTCTACAGCCCCGAGTACGTGGAGGGCGCGGCCGACGTGCTGCGCCGCTTCCTGATCCCCGCGCTGCCCAAGGGCGACGTGGACGTCCACACCGTCGAGCGGGCCCTGGAGCCGTACAAGGGCCACCGGATGGCGAAGGCCGCGCTCCTGACCGCCGTGCTCGACGCCGAGCTCCGCGAGTCCGGGCAGTCCCTCGCCCGCTACCTCGGCGCGTCCCGCGACCGGGTGCCGTGCGGCGTGTCGGTCGGCATCATGGACTCGGTCCCCGAACTGCTCGACGCCGTCGCCGGCTACCTCGCCGAGGGCTACGTCCGGATCAAACTGAAGATCGAGCCCGGCTGGGACGTCGCGCCGGTGCGCGCCGTCCGCGAGCGGTTCGGCGACGACCTGCCGCTCCAGGTGGACGCCAACGCCGCCTACACCCTGGTCGACGCGCCGCGGCTCGCCGAGCTCGACGCGTTCGGCCTGCTGCTGATCGAGCAGCCGCTCGCCGACGACGACATGGTGCAGCACGCCGAGCTCGCCCGCCGCCTGCGCACCCCGGTCTGCCTGGACGAGTCGATCGAGTCGGCCGCGGACGCCGCCGCCGCGCTCACCCTCGGCGCCGCGTCCATCGTCAACGTCAAGCCCGGCCGCGTCGGCGGCTACCTGGAGGCCAAGCGCATCCACGACCTGTGCCGCGCGCACGGTGTCGCGGTCTGGTGCGGCGGCATGCTCGAGACCGGCATCGGCCGCGCCGCCAACGTCGCCCTCGCCGCGCTGCCCGGCTTCACCCTGCCCGGCGACACCTCCTCGTCCCGCCGCTACTTCGCCGAGGACGTCACCGAGCCGTTCGTCCTGGAGGACGGGCACCTGGCCGTGCCGTCCGGGCCCGGCATCGGCGTCGAACCCGTCCAGGATCGGTTGAAGGACTTCACCACCGGGTCCGAGTGGATCAGCATGTGAGGCATGCCGCACATTCATCTGGACAGCGACCAGCCGGGGATCGTCGGGCTCTTCGAGTACCGGCCCGAGACCGGACGACCGATGAGCGAACTGGCGGAGGTGCTGCTGCGCGGGCCCGGGACGCTCGACCGGGGTGAACGCGAACTGATCGCCGCCTACGTCTCCGGCCTCAACGAGTGCGCGTTCTGCGCGGGATCGCACTCGGCGTTCGCCGCCGCCCAGCTGGACGGCGGCGCCGAACTGGTCGAGCTGACCCGCGCCGACCCCGCCGCCGCGCCCGTCTCCGACAAGCTCAAGGCCCTGCTGGCGATCGCCGGGGCCGTCACGCGCGGCGGGCGCGAGGTCACGCCCGAGCACGTCAAGCAGGCGCGGCTGCACGGCGCCACGGATCCGGAGATCCACGACACCGTGCTGATCGCGGCCGCGTTCTGCATGTTCAACCGCTACGTGGACGGCCTGGACGCCGTCACCCCCACCGATCCGGCCGCCTACACCGCCATGGCCGGGGCGATCGTCACCCACGGCTACCTGCGCATGTTCGCGCGACCGGACGGGGAGGGCTGAGCCGGACCGGGAGGGCGGATCCGGATCAGGAGGCTGAGCCGGCCTAGGCCGGCTCAGCCTCCGCGCGGACTCAGAACCCGATGTCGCGGGCGGCCAGTGCCGTCCCCTCGACCCGTGCCCTGACCTTGGCGAACGCGGTGTCGCGGGAGGTGGAGGTGTCGTCGGCGAAGGGGGAGAACCCGCAGTCGTCGCACGTCCCCAGCCGGTCGGCGGGCAGGTGGCGGGCCGCGGCCAGCACCCGGTCGCGGACCTCCTCGGCGGTCTCGATGCGCGGGTCGATGGGGTCGGTCACCCCGACGAAGACCCGCGCGTCGGGGGGCAGGTGCGCGGCGATGACGCTCAGCACCCGGTCCTGGTCGGGCTCGCTGGTCAGCTGGACGTAGAAGTTCCCGGCCCGCAGCCGGAACAGCTTGGGCAGCAGCTGCGCGTAGTCGACGTCCAGGCTGTGCGTGGAGTCCAGGTCGCCGCCCGGACACGTGTGCACGCCGATCCGCGCGCGCTCCTCGTCGCTGAAGCGCTCCAGGACGCGGTTGTTCAGCGCGACGAAGTCGTCCAGCACCCCGCCGCTCGGGTCGAGCTTGAGCGACAGCCGCCCCTCGGTGAAGTCGAGCTGGACCACGTGCGCGCCCGCGTCGAGGCAGCCGCGGATGTCGGCCTCGGCCTCGTCGACCAGGTCGTCCAGGAACTGCTCGCGCGGGTAGCCGTCGATCCCGTCGGCGGGATACATCAGGCTCAGCGCGGACGGCGCGATGACGGCCTGCTTGACCGGGGCGCTCGCGGTGCGCTGCGCCGCGCGCAGGTAGTCCGACGCGCGCCGCACGTACCGGAACGGCCCGGCGGTGAGGTGCGGGAGCTGGCGCATGTGCCCGTCGGCGAACGGGATGACGACCCCGTCGGGCGCCAGGCCCGCGAGCCCGGCGATCGGGTAGGTGGCGAAGCTCGGCTTGGCCTGCTCGCCGTCGGTGACGACCGGCGAGCCGATCTCCTCGAACCGGCGGATGGTGTCGGCGACGGCCCGCTCCTGCGCGGCCGTGACGTCGCGGCCGGAGGTGAGCGCGGCCAGGAGATCGGGGGGCCGCGGGATGCTGCCGATCGGCTCGGTTGGGATGCTCATACCGGTGACAGTAGATCACTCACAATGATCGGTCAATCACTAAAAGTGAGGAATCGTGCCCGCCGGGTTTCGCGCCCGCGGGGCCCGGCGGTCCGGGCCGTCCGAAACGGACCGGACCGCCGGGGGAGCGGTCAGGGGACCAGCTCCGCGTAGTGCTTCTGCAGGGCCTGCCGGTCGTCGGGGGTCCACTCCGGGACCTCCTCGCCGCGCAGCCGGACCTCGATCATGTCGAGCAGGTGGTGCCAGCCCGCGCCGTTGCGCGCCAGGATCATGATCGGGTCGATGTCCTGGCCCTCGGAGGCGGCCCGGATGTCGGCCAGGCTCATGACGTGGGTGAGACCGATCGTCGAGCCGCCGTCCGCCTCGTCCACCCGCCAGGTCACGACCGCGCTCGGGTTCATCTCCTGGAAGTAGGTGTGTTCGAGCAGGTGGGGCGGCTCCACCTTCAGGACCTTGTCCTCCACCCGCTGGGTCTCCATGTGGACCTCGACGATCCTCCCGCCGGGGCGCGGGTCGAACTCCTCGACCTCCACGCCCATCCACTGGGCGACCTCGGACGGGGTGGTGATGACCCGCCAGGTCTCGGTGGCCGGGTGGTCGAGCCGCCGCTCGTAGTGGAAGCGGGCCTGGTCGCCGTCGCGCTCGATGGTGCCGTCGGTCATTTCCTGCTGCTCCTTGGCGTCGGAATGGGTTGGCAGCGCGTCCGGCCGCCGCGACCAGCGGTCGCGGTGGGCGGCGAGCCAGGCGTCGATCTCCAGCAGCGGGGCCGGATCGACGCGGTACAGCCGGCGCCGGGCGTCGGCCCGCGACCGGACCAGGCCCGAGTCGCGCAGGACGCGCAGATGTTTCGAGACCGCGGGCTGGCTGATGCCGAGTCGCGCCACCAGTTCCCCGACGGACAGTTCACCGTCGAGCAGGACGTCCAGGATCCGACGCCGCTGCGGTTGCGCGAGCACCGCGAAAGCGTTCACTCTGAGTAATGTTCCATGTACGGTATATGGTGTCAAGAGCGCGCGCCGCGGCTGCGGACACGCGAGCGGACGGCCTCGGGTGACGGGCCGCGCGCCCCCCGAACCGGGCCTGCGAGCGCTGTCAGCCAGTCCCTCGGCGGCGCGACGCGGCGACCGGTTCCTCGTCCTGCGGGGCGACGCCCTTGAAGGTGAACTCGGCTTCTTCGCCGGTGCCTTCGGTGCCGACGATGATGATCTGCCCGGCCGACAGCTCGCCGTACAGGATCTTCTCTGACAGGTTGTCCTCGATCTCGCGCTGGATGGTGCGGCGCAACGGCCGCGCGCCCAGGACGGGGTCGTAGCCGCGTTCGGCGAGCAGGTTCTTGGC
>NZ_JBFAOF010000649.1:0-4227 GCF_040675125.1 Spirillospora sp. NPDC049652
CCGGGCACCTGGACCCCGGCGCGGCCTCGTCCGCGCTGCTGGTCCGGGCCCTCGCCGACGTCACCGCCGCCGGGGAGGGCTGAATGGTCGGGATCGTGATCGTCTCGCACAGCCGGGCGCTCGCCGAGGGCGCGGCCGAGCTGGCCCGGGAGATGGGCGTCGGCGAGGCCGTGGTCGAGGCCGCCGGAGGAGGCCCGGACGGCGGCCTCGGCACCAGCCCCGACCTGGTCGAACGGGCCGTCGCGGCGGCCGACGGCGGCGACGGGGTGCTGCTGCTGGCCGACCTCGGGTCGTCCGTCCTCACCGCGAAACTCGTCCTGGAAGACCATGAGGGACGGGCCGCGCTGGCGGACGCGCCGCTGGTCGAGGGCGCCGTCGCGGCCGCCTCCGCCGCCGCGGCCGGCGCGGATCTGGACGCCGTCCGCGCGGCCGCAGAATCGGCCCACGAGCTGCGCAAACGCTGATCCCGGCGGGCCGGCGCGGCGGGGGGCCCACGATCGGCCCCCCGCCGCGTTCGGACGCGGTTGTCGGTGGCGGACCGTAGACTCGCCAGTGATGTCCAGGACCGAAGCCCATGCCCTGCTGGACGGCCTGAACCCGCAGCAGCGGGCCGCCGTCGAGCACGCCGGATCCCCGCTGCTGATCGTCGCCGGAGCGGGTTCCGGCAAGACCCGCGTGCTCACCCACCGGATCGCCTACCTGCTGTCCGAGCGCGACGTCCATCCCGGCCAGATCCTCGCGATCACCTTCACCAACAAGGCCGCGGCCGAGATGAAGGAGCGGGTGGACGCGCTGGTCGGCCCCCGCTCGCGCGCGATGTGGGTGATGACCTTCCACTCGGCGTGCGTGCGCATCCTGCGCCGCGAGGCCGGGCGGCTGGGCTTCCCGTCGAGCTTCTCGATCTACGACCAGGCCGACGCGCAGCGGCTCATGGCGCTGGTCTGCCGCGAGCTCGACCTCGACCCCAAGCGGTACCCGCCGCGGTCGTTCAGCGCCCAGGTGTCGAACCTGAAGAACGAGCTGATCGACTACGAGACGTACAAGGCGCGGGCCTCCACGCACATGGAGCAGACCCTCGCGCAGGCGTACGAGATGTACCAGGCGCGGCTGCAGCAGGCCGGCGCCATGGACTTCGACGACCTGATCATGCTGACGGTCAACCTGCTCCAGGTCTTCCCGGAGGCCGCCGAGCACTACCGGCGCCGGTTCCGGCACGTCATGGTCGACGAGTACCAGGACACCAACCACGCCCAGTACGAGCTGGTCCGCGAGCTGACCGCGCCGGTCGAGGGCGTCGGCCCGGCCGAGCTGTGCGTGGTCGGCGACGCCGACCAGTCGATCTACGCCTTCCGCGGCGCGACGATCCGCAACATCCTGGAGTTCGAGCGCGACTACCCCGACGCGCGCACGATCCTGCTGGAGCAGAACTACCGCTCCACCCAGACCATCCTGTCGGCGGCGAACGCGGTGATCGAGCGGAACGCCGACCGCAAGCCCAAGCGGCTCTGGTCCGACCAGGGCGAGGGCCACAAGATCACCGGCTATGTCGCCGACAACGAGCACGACGAGGCCGCGTTCGTCGCGAGCGAGGTCGACAAGCTCACCGACGCGGGCGACGCCAAGCCCGGCGACGTGGCGGTCTTCTACCGCACCAACGCGCAGTCCCGCGTCTTCGAAGAGATCTTCATCCGGGTCGGGCTGCCCTACAAGGTCGTCGGCGGCGTGCGCTTCTACGAGCGCAAGGAGGTCCGCGACCTGCTGGCCTACCTGCGGGTGCTCGCCAACCCCGAGGACACGGTCTCGCTCCGCCGCATCCTGAACGTGCCCAAGCGCGGCATCGGCGACCGGGCCGAGGCGTGCGTCGAGGCGTACGCCTCGCGCGAGCGCATCTCGTTCTGGCAGGCCCTGCGCGTCCCCGAGGACGTCCCGGGCATGGCCACCCGCTCGATCAACGCCGTCCGCGAGTTCGTCGCCCTGCTGGACGACCTGCGCGCGCAGGTGCCCGTCCGTACTCCTGCCGAAATAGTCGACGCCGTCCTGACCCGGACCGGATACCTTGAGGAACTGGCGAACTCCAAGGATCCACAAGACGAGTCGCGGATCGAGAACCTGCGTGAGCTGGAATCCGTGGCTCGGGAGTTCGAGGATCGCAACGAAGAGCGGTTGGACGGGGAGGACCCGGCCGGCCGGTTGCCGGACTTCCTGGAGCAGGTGGCGCTGGTCGCCGACGCCGACTCGATCCCGGGCGGCGCCAAGTCCGGCGCCGTCCCTCCGGGGGAGCGGGCCGAGGAGGACGACCAGGGCGTGGTCACGCTGATGACCCTGCACACCGCCAAGGGCCTGGAGTTCCCGGTCGTCTTCCTGACCGGCATGGAGGACGGCGTCTTCCCGCACCTGCGCGCGATGAGCAACCCCAAGGAGCTGGAGGAGGAGCGCCGCCTCGCCTACGTGGGCATCACCCGCGCCCGGCAGCGGCTCTACCTGTCCCACGCGACCATGCGCAGCTCGTGGGGCGCGCCGCAGGTCAACCCGCCGTCCCGGTTCCTCGCCGAGGTCCCGGCGAACCTGCTGAACTGGGAGCGCGTGGCGTCCAGCGCGTTCGGCTCCGCCGCCACGCGCGTCGCCGCCCGTCCGGAGGTCCGGGCCGCCGGCGGCCGCGCGGTCCCGTCCCTCGCGCCGGGCGACAAGGTCACCCACGACTCCTTCGGGCTCGGCACGGTCGTCTCGGTCGACGGCGCGGGCGACAAGGCCGCGGCGTCGGTCGACTTCGGCGGCGAGTATGGGGTGAAGCGGCTCGTGCTGCGCTACGCCCCGGTCGAAAAGCTGTAGTTTGCGGCATATGCCGTCTGGCCTGGGCTAACGCGGCATCGCTTCGCGACCTGCCCGGTTGCGCTTGCCTTCGGCTTCGCTGCACCGGGCAGGTCGCGCGTTCGTGCGCGTGGCTGAGGCCACTCTGAAACAGGCCCTTGGGCCGCCACGTCCCCGCCAGGGCCCGGCCGGAGGAGTGCGTGGGTCGCTAGGTTGGGACCATGGCGGGACATGTCGTTGAGGTCCGGAATGTGGGTGTGGAGCTGGGCGGCGTCCCGGTTCTGGACGGTGTGGACCTGGTGGCCGGGCGCGGCGAGATCGTCGCCGTGCTGGGCGAGAACGGCGTCGGGAAGTCGACGCTGCTGCGCTGCCTGGCCGGCTTGCAGGCGGGCGCGTCCGGCGCGGTCGGGGTGCTGGGCCGTCCGCCCGCCGATGATCCGGAGTTCTGGCGGGACGTGGTCCTCGTCGGTGACGAACCGGCCTGGTATCCGGGGCTGACGGTCCTGGAGCACCTGGAGATGCTGGCGTCCGTGCACGCCGGGACGCGGATGACCCCGGACGCCGCGCTGGAGACGTTCGGCCTCGGTGAGCGCCGCGACCATGCGCCCCTGGCGATGTCGACAGGCCAGCGGCAGCGGCTCTCGCTAGCGATGGGGTTGCTGCGCCCGAGTCGCCTGCTGCTCCTGGACGAGCCCGAACGCGGCCTGGACGCGGCGTTCCGCGCACGGCTGGCCTCGCTCCTCACCGGGTACGCGGCGGACGGCGGGACGGTCGTCATGGCCACGCACGATCCGGGCCTGGCCCGGAACACCGGCGCGCGGGTCGTCGAGGTGGAGTCCGCGTGAGCGTCGTCGCGCGCAGGACGTCATCGAACTGGAGCGACCGTTACGCCCTCGGCTTCGGCGCGCTGGTCGCGGTGCTGCTGCTTGCACCGGTCGTCCGGGACGCGCTGGAGGTGCTCGGGCGCTCGTCCGACCCCGCGCGGGCGGGTGCCGGACTGGCCCTGCTGGGCCTGCTCTACACCGGGTTCATGGTGCTGGCGCGCGTGTACGGGCCGCTGTCGGTGTCCGCCGCCGACGCGTCCTGGCTCCTGTTGTCCCCACTGCCTCGGCGGCGGGTGCTGGGCCGTCCCGCTCTGCTCCTGCTGTGTGTGGGCGTGGTCGGTGGGCTGGCTCTGGGGCTGGGCGTGCTGGCGGCCGTGGGTGCCCCTGACCAGGGCGTACTCCGGTTGGTGGCGGCCCTGACGCTCGGCCTGAGCGCTGTGGTCGGCGGGCTGGCCGCGACGGTGCTGGGGCAGACGTCCGCCACCTGGGACGCGCGGGTGCGCACCGCGATCCTGGCGGTCGCGGTCGCCGCCGTGCTGGCCGCCGTGCTGGGCCGTCCCGTTGGGCGGGCCGTCCAGGCGGTCCCCGCTTCGGC
>NZ_JBFAOF010000650.1:0-4214 GCF_040675125.1 Spirillospora sp. NPDC049652
CGAAGGCGTGGTCGAGGAAGTCGGCGACGAGTTCGTCGCGTTCGGCGGTGGAGAGCCGGGCGAGGCGGTGCATGAGTTCCAGTTCCTCCGCCACGCCGTCCTCACCACCGCCGCACGCCGCGGCAGCACCCCGGAGGAACTGGAACTCATGCACCGCCTCGCCCGGCTCTCCACCGCCGAACGCGACGAACTCGTCGCCGACTTCCTCGACCACGCCTTCGGCGCCCCCGACGGCCCCCTCCCCCGGGTCCTGCGCCGCTCCCTCACCCCCGAACTCCCGGACGACCCCACGTCCGAACAGCTCGCCGCCTGGGTCGAACTGGCCGAACTCACCCAGGACGAGTCGTTCCGCACCCTCATGCGGTCCCTCTTCAACGAACTGGCCCACCAGCCCCCCGGCCCGCCCCGCAAGCACGTCGTCGGCATGGTCACCGAAACCGTCCGCCCCCTGCTGGCCTCCGGCGTCTCCCCGGACTCCCCCGAGGCGGCCGCCGCCGTCACCCACGTCGCGTCCGCGTACGCCGCGTCCCTGAACGTCCCGGACGGCCCGTCCCTGCGCACCCGCCTGGCCGCCTACCTCACCGCCGCCGACGACCCCCGCCGCGAGCGCTACCTCACCCTCCTGGCCATCGTGAACGGCTGGCTCCCACCCGACCACCCGCGCCGCGAGATCACCTGGTTCCTCACCGCCCTCTCAACCGCCTAGCGCCTCGGTCCGGGGCCGCCCGCCTCCCGGACCTGCCCGGGACTCAACCGCCGCGCCTCCCAAACCAGCCCCACTGTGGACGCGGCCCAGTAGAGCCCGGTGATGTCGAGCAGGGCATGCGCCGCATGCAGCCCAAGGACGGCCCCGGCCCACGCCCGCGGCCCACGCTCCGGTGCTCGAACGCGTTGGTGGCAAGACACACTTGGCCGCTGGCATCTGAGGCACCCGTTAGGGCGAGGCCGGTGACGGCTGGAACCGTCTGGGGTGCTCTGAGCAGGGTGCGACATGCTTCTCAGGGCCATCCGGCGCTTCTCGGGCCTGATGACAACGAGGCCGAAAAACGATCAAGGGCCTGATCGGGATCTCTCCCGATCAGGCCCTTGACCTGCAATCACGCGGTGGAGCTGAGGGGATTTGAACCCCTGACCCCCTCGATGCGAACGAGGTGCGCTACCGGACTGCGCTACAGCCCCGCGGACGTGACTAGGTTAGCGCACTTTGGCAGTGGTTCGCGCGCCGGTAAACCGCCTGGGGAACCACCGGTCCACGGCCCTGGGATCGTCCCGACCGGCGCTACCGGACGGGGACCGCCGTGTTGAATCCGTCCAGGGCCCGAACGAGCCTTCGTCGGCAGGAAGGCACCGAGGGCGCTGACGGCGTGGAGACAGCCTGCGGAGGCGGCACGGTACTGCTGGATCGGGGCAGGAGCCGCGAGGGCGCGCGGTGCTGACGCGCAGCGGCGGCTGGGGCCGGCGGTGGGGTCACTCGCCTACGGCGCGGCGGTCCTCGGTGGTGGGGGCGTCCTCGGCGTACTGGTCGAAGACCTCGTCCTCCGGGCGGCCGACGAACTCCAGCACCTCGGCGGACGGCTCGGGGGCCGCCTGCTCGATCTCCTCCTCGACGCGCATCGCCTCCAGGCGTTCGGCCTCCAGGCGTTCGGCCTCCAGGCGGGCGGCTTCGGCCTCCTGGCGGGCGCGTGCCTGGTCCATCTGGACGGCGACCCGCAGGAGTGTGAGGTGCCCTACGAGAAGCAGGACGGGCGGCGGGGCGATCCACCAGGGGAGGAGCCCCACGGCGGCCACGGTCACGGCCGTCAGGGCGAGCAGGGTGAGCCCGACCGTCCGGCGGCGGCGGCGCGCGATCACGGCCGCGCGTCCCGGACGGCGGTGGACGACCGTCTCCGCGGCCTCCTCGGCGCCGGGCCCGGTCTCGGCCGTGATCTCGGTCTCGGGGTGGGATGGCTCTTCGGGCTCGATCAGCTCGTCGTCCTCGTGGACAGGGGTCTGGAGATGCTCGGGAACGTGGTCGGTGTCGAGGTCCGTGCCGTCCTCGTCCGGACGCTTGTGGAGGAGGCGGGAGATGCCCGTCGCCTCGGTGTCGCGGCGGAGCCACATCGGCACGAGGACGACCGCCCAGACGGCGACGATGGCGAGATAGAGGAAGGCACTGCTCACCGGCTCACCGCCGAGAGAAGCCGTTCCCGGGCACGGCCGGATGACGAGCCGACTTTCGGCGCGCGCACGTGCATTGGGAACAGGGTCACGCCACGCACGGTACGAGTCGGTGTCAGAGGTTGACGAGTATTAGGGGCGGTGTGTCGCGAGATCGATCCTGCGGTTACTCTCTGTTTGCCGGACCTTCTCTTCCGGAGGATTCTTACGGGAAGGTCCGCCGCCCGATTCCGGCCGGCCGGGACGGGTCAGGAGGGAGAGCGGGGAAATGCCTGCTTGGCGGACGCCAGCCAGCGGGACCGCAGGCCGCCGGGCACGTCCTCGACGGTCAGCGCGTAGCAGATGTGATCACGCCAGGCGCCGTCGATGTGCAGTTGGCGGCGGCGAATTCCCTCTTCCCGGAATCCGAGCTTTTCGACGACACGTCGGCTCGCGGTGTTCTCCGGACGGATATTGGCCTCCACCCGGTGCAGCCCGACGGTGAAGAAACAGTGGTCGACCGCGAGCGCGACGGCGGTCGGAATGACGCCGCGTCCGGCGACCTGCCGGTCCACCCAGTAGCCGATCTGGGCCGAACGGGCCGAACCCCACACGATCGCGCCAATGGTGAGCTGTCCGGCGAAGTTCCCTTCATAGGTGACCACCCAGGGCAGCGCGAGCCCCTGCCGCGCCTCCCGCCGCATGGTGTGCACCATGCTGACGTACGGGCCGAGGCCGGTGCGGAACAGCGGCGTCTCGGGGTTGGTCGGCTCCCATGGCCGCAGCCAGTCGGCGTTGCGAACCCGCAGGTCACGCCAGACGGCCGCGTCGCGATGCCGCAGCGGACGCAGCCCGACCGGGCCCTCGCTCAAGGTGACCGGCCATCCACGCATCCGTTCCACGGCTCCCATGATTCCCCGGACGACGGTTCGGACGCCATCAATTGTCCCCGACAAATGGATCCGGCCGCCGACCCGCCCCGGATATGGCCGCGCCACCCCCGTCCCCGGCGGCACACCTGCCACCCGCGGAACCGCGTCCGGAGGACGATCCGGTTTCGCGACACCCGCCGGGCCCCTGGTGAGGCCGCTCCAGGAAAGTCCTTGCAGGCCAGATGGGTCGAGCCCACGCCAACGAGAATCCCAGCCGTCCTCACCGGCCAGAAATCGAAGGGCCGAACCCACAAGCCGAGCGCGCCCTGTCGCGGACGTCGGGATGATTGGCCGGGATGGGCCGTCCTCAAAGGTGAGCAAGCCCACCCGGAGAGGCCGGACCCCGACAGAAGCCTGACCCAAGGCCGAGCAGCCCGGCCCCCAATCCAGGGCCCACCCCACCTGAACCCGATAAGCCCTGGTGAGCGGGCTCGACGATCCAGCTCGCGGCAGGGAGGGGCCACACCAACCTGACCAGGCGGCCAAGCACGTCGCGAGGACCGATGAGGAGGCTCGGGCGGGTCAGGTCGCGTGGAGGACGGTGAGGAGGCGGGTGATCTCGGCCGTGACGGCATCCCGGGCCGGGCCGGCGTACTTGCGGGGATCGACCATCGCCGGGTCGGCGTCGAGGGCGCGGCGCAGTTCGGCGGTGTAGACCTTGTTGAGCTGGGTCGCGATATTGATCTTGGTCATCCCGCGTTCGACGGCGGCGGACAGCGTCCCGTCCGGCACCCCGGACGACCCGTGCAGGACGAGCGGAACGGGCACCGCGTCCCGCAACTCGGCGATCAGATCAAGATCGAGGACGGCGTCCCTGGTGAGCATGGCATGAGAACTCCCCACCGCCACCGCCAGCGCGTCCACGCCGGTGGCGGCGGTGTAGGCGGCGGCCTCGGACGGTTTCGTCCGGGCCCCCGGCGCGTGCACGCCGTCCTTTCCGCCGACCTCGCCGAGCTCCGCCTCCACCCACACACCGCGCTCGTGGCACCAGGCGGCGATCGACGCAGTCTCGGCGACGTTCTCGTCGTAGGGCAGTGTGGACGCGTCGTACATCACCGAACCGACACCCAGCCGTACCGCCTCGCGCACGAGGTCGGCGGAGGTCGCGTGGTCAAGGTGGACGGCGACGGGCACGGCGGCCCCGCG
>NZ_JBFAOF010000651.1:0-4213 GCF_040675125.1 Spirillospora sp. NPDC049652
GCCGGGTCGTCCTCGCCGTCCCCGGGCGCCGCCGACTCCGCGTCCTGACGGCCGCCTCCCGATGAACGCGCCCTCCCCCCAGGCGCGCCCGGGCGGTGTGGCGTCCGCGATGCCGGCGGTGATGCGGATCCGGGACGGCGGCCAGGGCGGCAAGGTCACCTTCTTCGAGCTGTTCTTCGACCTGGTCTTCGTCTTCGCCGTCACGCAGCTCTCGCACACCCTGCTGGAGCACCTGACCTGGCGCGGCGCGGCCCAGACGCTGATCCTGCTGATGGCCGTCTGGTGGGCGTGGATGTACACCTGCTGGACGACCAACTGGTTCGACCCCGACCATCCGGCCGTCCGGATCATGCTGGTCGGCGTGATGGTCGCCGGGCTGCTGATGGCGGCCACGCTGCCCGGCGCGTTCGGCCCGCGCGGCGTCTGGTTCGCCGCGACGTACGCCTCGATCCAGGTCGGGCGGACGCTGTTCGTGGCGTGGGCCACCCGGCGGCACGAGCTCGGCCGCAACTTCCAGCGCGTGCTGACCTGGCTGTCGGCCGCGGCCGCGCTGTGGATCATCGGCGGCCTGGTGGACGACCCGGGCCGCCGCGCCTGGCTGTGGGTGGCCGCGATCGCGGTCGAGCAGACCGCGCCGTGGTTCGGCTTCCTGGTGCCCGGCCTCGGCCGCTCGGCCACCCGGGACTGGACGATCGACGGCTCGCACATGGCCGAGCGCTGCCAGCTCTTCGTGATCATCGCGCTGGGCGAGTCGGTGCTGGTCACCGGGGCGACGATCAGCGGCCTGCCGATGGACGCGGCGCACGTGGCGGCGTTCGCCTCGGCCTTCGTCGGCAGCGTCGCGTTCTGGTGGATCTACTTCGACCACACCGCCGACGTCGCGGCCGAGCGGATCGCCGCGTCCGACGACCCGGGCCGCCTCGGCCGCTCGGCCTACACGTTCATGCACATCCCGATGGTGGCGGGGATCATCGTCGGGGCGGTCGCGGACGAGCTGACCATCGCGCACCCGTCCGGGCACGTCTCGGGCGGGCTGGTCGCGGTGGCGCTCGGCGGGCCGATCCTGTTCGTCGCCGGGCACGCGCTGTTCAAGCGGGTGGTCTTCGGCGGGTTCACCACGGCCCGCGTCGTCGCGATCGCGGCGCTGGCGGCGCTCGCGCCCGCCGCCGGGCTGCTCACCCCGCTCCTGCTGGGTCTCCTGACGACGTCCGTGATCGTCGCGCTGGCCCTCTGGGACGTCCGCGCCTACCGGCGGATGCGCCGCGAGCAGGCGTCCGCCGCGGAGCTCCTCCTCCCGGACGCGAATCCAGACACTTCAGGGCAAGGGGCGATCCATGTGCCCGCGCCCCGGCGCGAACCGGACCTGAGCGGCGAGCCGTCGCCGGAGGGGGACCGGAACGCCGATCCGCGCGTGGCGGACTGACCGGCGTCCCGCCCCCCGCGGGTTCGTGATCAGGCTTTGCCGTGGTCCCAGCTGACGACGCGGTCGGGTTCCATGACGATCAGGACCCGCTTGGCCATCGCCTGCTCCAGCCCGGCGGCGAACTCCGGCGCGACCGGTTCGCCGATCCGGGGGACGGGCAGCCCGGCCATCCGGGACCCGACGACCGCGCCGACCTTGAGCAGCGGCTCGCGGTCCTCGACCACCAGCCCCCGCCCGTACAGCGCGACGCCGCGCAGTTCGCCGTACTGGACGCCGTCCTCGACCAGGCACGTCATGACCGGGTCGCGGCGCAGGTTCAGCACCTTCTGCGACGACCGGTACGTGGTGAACGCGATCTTCCCGTCGAGCAGCGCGTAGAACATGGTCACCAGGTGCGGCGCGCCGTCCTTCCCGACCGTCGCGACCTGCACCTTGTAGCTCTCGTCGAGGAACGCCGCGACCTCGGCGGGGCTCATCCTGATCTTCTCGCGCTTGCTCGGCACCGCGGCCTCCGCTCATCGGGCCGGACGTCTCGGGGGGCTGGACGTCCGGGGGCTGGACGACCCGCTCAGAATAATCAAGCGCTTATTTCGGCCGGGCACCGGCATCATGGGCGGGTGTCCGTACGCGAACTCGTCGTCCTCGGCTCCGCCAGCGCGGTTCCGACCAGGCACCGCAACCACAACGGCTACCTGCTCCGCTGGGACGGGCAGGGCGTGCTCTTCGACCCCGGCGAGGGGACCCAGCGGCAGATGATCATGGCCGGGCTGGCGGCGAACGACGTCCACTGGATCTGCGTGACCCACTTCCACGGCGACCACTGCCTCGGCGTGCCCGGCCTGGTCCAGCGGATCGCGCGCGACGGCGTGGCGCACCCGGTCCACGCGGTCTTCCCGGCGAGCGGCGCGCGTTACTGGGAGCGGCTGCGGCACGCAACGCCGCACCGCGAGAGCGACGTCATCGTCGAGATGCCGGTGGACGGGGAGCGGGCGGCGCTGGCGACCGGCGGCCCGTTCACGCTGGTCGCGCGGCGACTCTCGCATCCGGTCGAGGCGTACGGGTACCGGCTGGCCGAGCCGGACGGCGTGACGATGCTGCCGGAGCGGCTCGCCGAGCTGGGCGTTCGCGGGCCGCTCGTCCGCCGCCTCCAGGAGGACGGCCGGGTCGACACCCCAGGCGGGCGCACGGTGACGCTGGACGAGTGCGCCGTCCGCCGGCCGGGGCAGAAGGTCGCGTTCGTCATGGACACCCGGCTCTGCGACGGCGTGTTCGAACTCGCCGACGGTGTGGACCTGCTGGTCATCGAGTCGACGTTCCTGGACGAGGAGGCCGCGCTCGCCGCCGAGTACGGGCACCTCACGGCGGGCCAGGCGGGCGAGGTCGCCAAGCGGGCCGGGGTGGGAC
The DNA here is from genome assembly GCF_040675125.1 of Spirillospora sp. NPDC049652. Classification (NCBI taxonomy): domain Bacteria; kingdom Bacillati; phylum Actinomycetota; class Actinomycetes; order Streptosporangiales; family Thermomonosporaceae; genus Spirillospora; species Spirillospora sp. NPDC049652. The sequence continues at coordinate 2,828 of NZ_JBFAOF010000651.1, forward strand.
GGCTCGTCCTGACGCACTTCTCCGAGCGGTACCGGCCGTCCGACGAGCCGCGCTTCACCGAGCAGGCCGCCCACGTCTTCGACGGCGAGATCACCCTCGTTCACGACCTGGACCGCATTCCGCTGCCCCCGCGCCGCGCCGCCCGCTGACTCGCCCGTCCCGCTGACTCGCCCGTCCCGCCGAACCGCCGGTCCCGCCGAACCGCCCGCGCGGCGGGGGATTGAACGCTCTAAAGCGGACGAAAGCAAGCGAACGGCAACAACCGGCATTTCTACTGACTCGGCGGCCGGGCGACGGTCTGATGAGCACATGGGGATCTCGGCGGCCGCCCGGGCCGGTGCGGCGGCTCTGCTCGTGGCGGCGCTGGTCACGGCGTGCTCGGACTCCGGCCCCGGACACGCCCGGCCGCCCGTCGCCGGCGGTCCCGCGTCCGGTGGCGGCCCGGCGTCGAACGGCGGCGGGGCGTCCGGCGGGGCGCCGGCGTCGGCTCCGTCGGGGACGGCCGACCCGCCGACCCCGGCGTTCTGGGGCAGGCCGGTGGTCCAGGACGGCTTCGACGGCAGCTCGGTCGACCCGTCCCGGTGGATCGTCTACAACAGCCCGGACGACCGGGTGAACCCGCGCACCGCCGCCGCCACCAGCGTGGACGCGGGCACGCTGCGGCTCACCGGCGGCCTCTACGGCGGCCGGGACCTGTCCGGCGGCATCGCGTCCCGGCTGACCCTCACGCACGGCCGCTGGGAGGTGCGGATGCGGGCGGAGAGCGGCGTCGGCTACTCGGCGGTCGCGCTGCTCTGGCCGAAGGTGTTCGGCGACCCCGAGAAGGCCGAGATCGACTTCGCGGAGATGATCGACCCCACCAGGCGGACCGCCGACCAGTACGTCCACTACGGGCCGGACGACACGCAGAAGCACAACGTCCTGCGCGCCGACTTCACGCAGTGGCACGTGTTCGCGCTCGACTGGCTGCCGCACCGCCTGACCTTCTGGCTGGACGGCCGGAAGGTGTGGGACTACCGGGGTGATCTCACTCCCGAGCGGTCCCAGATGGGCCTCGCCCTCCAGAACGACCAGGTGTGCGATCGGGGGCCGTCCTTCTGCCGCGACCGGTCCACCCCGAAATGGGTGACCATGTACGTGGACTGGATCAAGATCTACAGAGCCCCTGGTTGAGCCCCCGACCGGGTCGGGCAGGATGTCCGCATGAGCACATCGGTGGACGTCGTCGTGATCGGAACCGGCCCCGGCGGCGAGGACGCCGCCGGACGCCTGGCGGACGCGGGCCTGTCGGTCGTGGCCGTCGAGTCCCGGCTGGTCGGCGGCGAGTGCCCGTACTACGCCTGCGTGCCGACCAAGATGATGGCGCGCGCGGCCGACCTGGTCGCC
>NZ_JBFAOF010000652.1:0-4208 GCF_040675125.1 Spirillospora sp. NPDC049652
GCAGGACCGACGATTTCCAGGAGTTCCGGCCGCTGCTGTTCTCGATCGCCTACCGGATCCTGGGCAGCAGGTCGCCCAGACCGACGCGCTCGCCGGGTACAAGACCTTCGAGCGGGACGGGTACCGGGTGTCGCTGCCGAAGGACTGGCACTGGGCCGCCTCGGTGGACGGCCCGCCGCAGATCCAGTCCCCGGACGGCAACTCGTTCCTGCTCGTGGACCTCACGTCCTGGACGGTGGACGCCGCCACGCCGAGCGCGCAGGCCGAGAAGCAGAGCTCACTGGCCCCCGGCTCGCAGCGGCTGCCCGGCTACCGGCTGATCCACATGAGCCCGAAGCTGACCTATCAGGGCGTCCCGGCCGCGGACTGGGAGTTCACCTTCGTCCGCGGCGCGAAGTTCCACGTGGTCGACCGGTTCGTGCAGCTCAGGGGCCATCCGTACGCGCTGTACTTCCGGACGCCGGAGGGGAGCTGGGCGGCCGGCCAGAAGATCCGCAGCACGGTCTACGACACCTTCCGGGTCAACTGACCGCCCTGCCGCCGGCCCCCGAGGGCGCAGGCCCCCCGAGGGCTCAGGCCCCGCCGATGGAGAGCGCGGACGCCTGCGCGTCCCGCGCGGACACCGACGGCTGCTCCGACACCACGTCCGTCATGGTCATGATCGGCAGGACCAGCGGCGGCGGGTGCTCGGGGCTGAACGTGAGCGGGATGCCCAGCAGCTTCGACGACATCTTCGTCGTGTACATCACCACGCCGCCGGACAGGGTGAGCTGCGGCGTGGTCATCCCCGACGCGACCGCACCGTGCCGGATCGTCTGGTTCACGTTCTTCAGCACGGCCTTGGCCATGCTGAACTTCAGGGCCTTGACGGTCCCGGCGCCGGTCTTGAGCTCCGCGACGCCGTCGTAGCTCAGCCCCGTCATCGTCAGCGAACTGGCTCGCAGCGTCGACAGGTCGCCGTACGCGCCCGCGACCGTCCCGGCCGACTTCGCCTTGGGCTCGTCCGTCGGCTTCGCGCTCGGCGAGGCACTCGGACTCGGGCTCGCGGAGCCGCTCGGGGACGCGCTCGGAGACGCGCTCGGCGAGGCGGCCGAACTCGGCGAGGCGCTCGGCGACGCGGACGCGCTGGGCGACGCCGCCGCCGGGGACGCGCTCGGGGACGGGCTGAGCGGCTGTCCGCTCAGCAGGTGCCCGCCGAGCAGCGCGGGGGCCGCCGCGATCGGCAGGGCGATGCCGAGGATCTTCCCGCCGCGCGGCGCGGCGTGCGCACCCCTGCGGGAGTCCTGCGCGCTCCCGCGAGGGTCCTGCATGCTCCCGCGAGGGTCCTGCACGGCCCGCGGCGCGACGCCGAGGTCCACGGCCGGGGGAGCCGAGGGGGCCGGCGCGGCCGGGGGAGCCACGGGCAGGGGGGCGACCCGGACGTCAGCGGCGGGCAGGGGGACCGCCGGGGCCGGGAACCCGGCCGCCGGAGTCTCCGCGCGGCGCCTCTTCACCCCGGGCGTCCAGGCGAAGCCGAGCGCCCCGCCGAGCAGTCCCAGCAGCATGCCGACCAGGAACCCGCCGAAGTTGGAGGTCAGGAACGACCCCAGCGACAGCAGGACGGCCAGCACCCCGAAGAAGGTGCGCTGGGCGGGCTGGAACCACAGCAGCAGCCCGGCGACCACGAGCAGGGCGCCGAACAGCCAGCTCGCGATCCCGGCCATGCCCTGGTGGATCACGATCGGCATCGGGGCCAGCGGGATGGCGATGATCTCCAGGCCGCCGAGGACGGCGAGCAGCCCGCCCCAGAAGGGACGGGTGCGCCGCCACCGGCGGAATCCTCGCGGAGTCGGGGAGCTCATGCGCGCCTCAGAAGCACTCGCTGCCGAGCTTCATCGACAGGTTGTGCAGCTTGAAGGTCCCGGCGGTGGTCGCCCAGGCGGTCTGGCGGACGTTCTTGAGGTGCACCTCGCCGGCCTGCTGGCCGAACATCCCGGCTCCGGCGCGGCCGAGCGCGTCCGGGTTGCGGTCCAGCGTGGACGCGTCGCGGCCGATCTCGATGTCCTTGAACACCGCGTCGGCGTCGAGCTGCGCGACGTCCAGGGTCAGGTCGTGCGCCTCGACGGCCTTGCCGGCGTCGCCGGCGGTCAGCCGCAGCACCACGCCCGGCATGACCTTCACCGACTGGCACATGTTGGTGATCTTGGCGTCCTTGATGCCGGAGATCTGGACCAGGTGCTGGGTGCCGTCCTTCTCCTTGTCGGCGCCGCCGTACTGGACGAAGCCGGTGCCGTCGAGGGAGTCGGCGCGCACCTTGAAGCTGCTGCCGGAGACCGCGAAGGAGGACGCCAGCGCGCCCTGCGCGGTCATGAAGACCAGCGCCCCCGCACCCACCACGGCGGGCCCGGCGAGGGCGGCGAAACGCTTCCAGCGGACCTTGCCGAGCGCGGCCTCGGACGCGGCCTCGGGGGACTCGGTCATGTGCTCTCCCTGGGGGATGAGGGGGTGGGAAACGGTCATCCATGGACAACCGGTGACAGACGTCACCTTGGTGACACATCGTGCAAGTTACCCTCAAGTACTTACTTGCTCAAACCCCAGACCGAAACTCGAAGGTAAAATCAGAAGATCGCTGAGCTGGGAAGTATTCGATTGATCATGCAATAGAGGTCGTTCCGGACGGCCGGAACCCGCTACGTGCAGTGATCAGTATTGGTGCGCGACGCTCGCGTGCAGCAGCGGATCGAGCGCCTGGCGCAGCGCCCGCACCCGCGCGCCCAGCGGCAGCGCGGACGGGTCCGGCCGCTCCGTCCGTCCGCCCGCCGGCCCCTCGGCGTCCTCCGCCAGCTTCTCGGCCAGCGACTCGATCTCGCGCAGGCGCGCGTCCACGAGCCGCAGGCGCGCCTCGGGCAGAGCGGGGCCGCGCGCGGCGTCCCGGTGCGCGGCGGCCTGGCGGCGCAGCTCGCGCTGGTGCCGGTCGAGTTCCACGAACGCCGTCACCTTGGCGCGCAGCAGCCACGGGTCGAACGGCTTGCCCACCAGGTCGGCCGCGCCGACCGCGTACGCCCGCTGGGTCAGGTCGCCGACCCCGCTGGCGGTCAGGAAGATGATCGGGACGTGCCGGGTGCGCGGCCGGCTGCGGATGTGCCGCGCGGTCTCCAGCCCGTCCATGCCGGGCATCACCAGGTCCATCAGGATCAGCCCGAAGTCCTGTCCCAGCAGCGCCCGCAGCGCGTCGCGGCCCGAGTCGGCGCACACCACCTCGACGGGCAGCGCGTCGAGCACCGCCCGCAAGGCCACCAGGTTGTCCGCCCTGTCGTCGACCGCGAGGATCTTGGTCACGTCGGCCACGCCCAGCCCTCCGAAGTCACCTCTCAGCCCGTGCCGGTCACCCCCCTGACCTCACACCATCGCACGTCCGCACGCTCAGCGACAGAGGAATGTCGCAGAGTGAGAATCTCCACGGGAGCAGGGGCTACGGGGCCCGTCAGGTGAGCCAGCCGGGCCGGACGAGCCCCGACTCGTAGGCGTGCACCACCAGCTGCGCCCGGTCGCGCGCCCCGAGCTTCACCATCGCCCGGCTGACGTGCGTCTTCGCGGTGGCCGGGCTGACCACCAGGCGGCCCGCGATCTGCTCGTTGGACAGCCCCTCGCCGACCAGCGCCAGCACCTCGCGTTCCCGGTCGGTCAGGTCGTTGAGCCTGGGCGACACGTGCGCCGGACGCGTGCGGGTGGCGAACTCGGCGATCAGCCGCCGGGTCACGCTCGGGGACAGCAGCGCGTCGCCGCCCGCCACCACCCGCACGGCGTGGATCAGCTCGACCGGCTCGGTGTCCTTGACCAGGAACCCGGCGGCCCCGCCGCGCACCGCCTCGAACACGTACTCGTCCAGCTCGAACGTGGTCAGGATGATGATCCGGACGTCCGCCAGCCGCTCGTCCGAGGCGATCCGGCGGGTCGCCTCCAGGCCGTCCAGGCCGGGCATCCGGATGTCCATGAGGATCACGTCCGGGCGCAGCCGCCGCGCGTCCGCGACGGCCGTCTCGCCGTCGCCCGCCTCGCCGACCACCTCGATGTCCGGCTGCGCGGCCAGCAGCGCCCGGAAGCCCGCCCGCACCAGCGCCTGGTCGTCGGCCAGCAACACCCTGATCATGCCCGCTCCTCGTCGCCGTCGATCGGCAGCACGGCCTCCACCCGGAACCCGCCGCCCGGCCGCGGCCCGGCCCGGA
>NZ_JBFAOF010000653.1:0-4208 GCF_040675125.1 Spirillospora sp. NPDC049652
CCGCGGTCACCGCCGCGCCGCACGCCCAAACGGCGGGCAAGACCGGGGCGGCGGCGCAGGCCGAGACGGCCGGGAAGGCCGAAGCGGCGGGCAAGGCCGAGGAGGCGGCGCGGCAGGCGGAGGCGCGCCCCGGGCCGGTGACGCCGAAGGACGACGGCCCGGACGCGTGGTCCGGGGCGGCAGTACGACCGGATCCAGGGTGGTTGCGATGATCGGACATGTCCTCGCCGGCGCGGCGGCGCTCGCCGCCTCCCCGCCCGTCCAGGACCCGGGCACCGCCAGCGGCAACGGCCGCACGGTGACGTTCGGGCTGTTCCTGTTCTTCATCGTGGTCACCCTCGGGATCACCGTGTGGGCGCGGCTCAACACCAAGAGCGCGGTCGACTACTATGCGGGCGGGCACGCGTTCTCCGGGCCGCAGAACGGCATCGCGCTCGCGGGCGACTACATGTCGGCCGCGTCGTTCCTCGGCATCGCGGGGATCATCGCGCTGTCCGGCTACGACGGGTTCCTGTACTCGATCGGGTTCCTGGTCGCGTGGCTGCTGACGCTGCTGCTGGTCGAGCTGATGCGCAACGCGGGCCGGTTCACGATGGCCGACGTGCTGGTCTACCGGGCGCGCACCCAGGCGCCGGTGCGCACCGCCGCCGCCGTCTCCACCGTGACCGTCTCGGTGTTCTACCTGCTGGCGCAGATGGTCGGCGCGGGCGCGCTGGTGGCGCTGCTGCTCGGCATCCACCCCGGCGAGACGTTCCTCGGCATGTCGGCGGAGGCGGCCAAGACCTGGACGATCGTGGTGGTCGGCGCGCTGATGATCTTCTACGTGATGTTCGGCGGGATGAAGGCCACCACCTGGGTGCAGATCATCAAGGCGGTGCTGCTGATCGGCGGCGGCGTCGCGCTGACCGTGCTGGTGCTGGCCCGGTTCGGGTACAACCTGTCCGGGCTGCTCGGCTCGGCCGCCGAGTCGTCCGGCAAGGGGTCGGCGTTCCTGCAGCCCGGCCTGAAGTACGGCAAGGACGTGCCGGGCGACACCTACCAGACGGTGCTGAACAAGGTCGACTTCATCAGCCTCGCGCTCGCCCTGGTGCTCGGCACCGCGGGCCTGCCGCACATCGTCACGCGGTTCTACACCGTCCCGGACGGCCGGGCCGCGCGCACGTCGGTGAACTGGGCGATCGGGCTGGTCGGCGCGTTCTACCTGATGACGCTCGCGCTCGGCTTCGGCGCGGCGGCGCTGGTAGGGCGCAAGGCGATCATGGCGCAGGACCCGGCGGGCAACACCGCGGTGCCGCAGCTCGCCAAGGCGCTCGGCGACCACTTCGGCGGCCCGGCCGGCGGCGACCTGATGCTGGCGTTCATCGGCGCGGTCGCGTTCGCCACCATCCTCGCCGTGGTGTCGGGGCTGGTGCTGGCGTCCTCGACGTCGCTGGCGCACGACTACTTCGGCCACGTGCTGATGTTCGGCCGTCCGCGCGAGTCGCAGGAGGTCGCGGTCGCCCGGTTCGCGGCCTGCCTGATCGGGGTGCTGGCGATCGTGCTCGCGGTGATCGCCAAGAACATGAACGTGGCGTTCCTCGTCGCGCTCGCGTTCGCGATGGCGGCGGCGGCGAACCTCCCCGCGATCGTGCTGTCGCTGTTCTGGAAGCGGTTCAACTCGGCCGGGGTCGTCTCGGGCATCTACGGCGGGCTGGTCAGCTCCCTGGTGCTGGTCTTCTTCTCCCCGGTGGTGTCCGGCAAGGTCGACCCGCTCACCGGGCAGAGCCTCTCGCTGTTCCCCAAGGGCGTGGACTTCCACTTCTTCCCCCTGGAGAACCCCGGCATCGTCTCCATCCCCTTCGGGTTCCTGTGCGCGGTCATCGGCACGTACCTGGGCCGCGCGGACGCCGACACCCGCCGGTACGACGAGCTGTCGTTCCGCTCGCTCACGGGAGCCGGTTCGGTCTGAGGCCGCAGGACGGGGAGCGAGGAACCGAGGCCGGAAGGCCGAGGCCGAAAGGCCGAGGGCGGTGTCTTCGGGCGGAGTATCCGTACGTCGCGGGCGGGGCGCGCTGACAGCGCACCCGCCCGCCTCGCGTTCCGGCGGGTCGCCACGATGAGCAGTGATCACTTTCGTGAGGGGACTAACACCGCCGGACGGCCGGTGGTTACCCGCCGGTACGGCAGGCTTGTCCGCATGAAGTCCAAGTCCCTGTTCGCCCTGGCCTGCTCGACCGGAGGCACCGCGCTCGCCACCGCGGCGCTGCTCGCGGGCTGCGGCGGTGGCGGCGGATCGGCGACCGCGAAGTCCGCCCCGACCGCCCGCTCCTACCAGGACACCGCCGAGATCGGACGGGTCCTGCGCGCGGCCGGCGCGACCGGGTGCAGCGCGGACCCGACCCGCGTCGAGTGCCGTTACCAGGGACGCTACGTCGCCGCGACCGTGCTCGCCCCCGGCCTCGGCCTGACGATGGACACCGCCCTGCGCAGCTGGCGCAGCGGCGTCGGGCAGAGCGCGCTCGGCGAGAACGGCGCGTTCGCGATCCTGCGCGGCCCCAACTGGCTGCTGACCGGGCCGGACGGGCTGGTGGACCGCGCGCGGGCCGATCTGGGCGGCCGCGCCTACCACTGCGACCATCCGTACGGGAAGTGCTCCTGAGCCGGTTGTCCCGGCGTGGGTCCCGATGTGCCGGAGTGCCGGGGCGGTCCCGGAGCGTCGTGGCAGAATGAGGGCCCGCAGCCGGTCGGCCGTCCGCCGCCCGGGCGGATCGGATCCCGTGGAACGCGGACGACGGCCGGGAGGAGGTGCGGTGCCGTGCCCCATGACGGCCGCCGCTTCCGGAGGCTCGGCCGTCGCGGTACGACGCGTCCGGCCGTCCGTGCCGCCACCGCCCTCACCGCGCTGACCCTCGCCGCGGCCGTCGCCGTTCCGATCGCCGTCGCGCCCCCGTCCGGACCGGGCCCGTCCGCCCATGGATCGGCCGCGGCCGGGGTGTCGGCGCCGGGAACCGCGCGGCAGGCCGCCGCGCCGCTGCCGTTCCCCCTGGCCCCGGACGGGCCGGTGGACATGATCCGGGCGCGGGAGTGGCACCTGGCCGCGCTGCACGTGCCGAAGGCGTGGAAGCAGTCGCGCGGCAAGGGCGTCGTCGTGGCCGTCCTCGACACCGGCGTCGACCGGCACCATCCCGACCTCACCGGACGCGTCGTCACCGGCCCCGACCTCACCGGCGGGACGCGCCGTCCGGGCAGCACCTACTGGGGGCTGCACGGCACGTCGATGGCCAGCATCATCGCCGGGCACGGGCACGGCCCCGGCGGCTCGCAGGGCGTGATGGGCGTCGCGCCCGCCAGCCGCGTGATGTCGCTGCGCGTGACCTGGGAGAACGACGACCCGATGCGCAAGGACGAGGCGACGGTCAGCCACGCCCGGGACGCCATCGCGCAGGGCATCCGGTACGCGGTCGACCACGGCGCGACCGTCATCAACATGTCGCTCGGCGGCGGCAAGCAGTACTACGACGGCGACTCCTCCGAGGAGGACGCCATCCGGTACGCGCAGAGCAAGGGCGTCGTCCTCATCGCGTCCGCCGGGAACGACGGCGCGGGAGCGAACCGCAAGAACTTCCCGGCGGCCTACCCGGGCGTCATCGCCGTCGGCGCGCTCGACCGCGGCATGCGCGAGTGGAAGGACAGCAACCGGCGCTCGTACGTCGCGGTCTGCGCGCCGGGCGTGGACATCGTCAGCGCGGACGCCGACGACGGCTACGTTGTCGGCACTGGCACCAGCCCGTCCTCGGCGATCGTCGCGGGGATCGTGGCGCTGCTCCGGTCGCGCTACCCGTCCCTGAACCCCGAGCAGGTGCGGCAGGCGCTGGTCGAGGGCTCGTCCGAGACGATCCCGTCCGGGAACTGCCCGGGCGTGCTGGACGCGGCGCGCGCGATGAGCGCCGCGGGCCGCATCAGCAAGGAGCCGCCGAAGCGGTCCGCGCCACCCGTCCGGACCAAGGACGCGTCCGCCGGGAAGGACTCGGGCGTCGGCTCCGACTGGCTCTACCCGGCGATTCTCGGCGGTGGCGGCGCGCTGGTCGTCGTCGGCCTCTTCCTGGGATGGCGGCAGCGTCGCCGTCCGGACGACGACTACGAGCCGGAGCACGAGCTCGAACCCGTGCCGGCGTCCGTGCCCGCGCCCGCGCCGGCCCCCGTGCACTATGCGCCTCCGCCCGAACCGC
>NZ_JBFAOF010000654.1:0-4193 GCF_040675125.1 Spirillospora sp. NPDC049652
TGGCCGCCTCCGAGCTGCTGTGCCAGCTGCTGGACGCGGCGGCGCACGCGGGCGCCGAGCCCGCCTCGGAGGCGTTCCTCACCCCGCTGCCGATGAACCCGGCGTTCGCGGTCGCCGAGCGGGCGTCGGGGTCGTGGCGGCCGACCGGGCGGCTGCACGACAGCCCGCGCGCCGCCCGCGACTCGCTCGCCCTGTACTTCCGGCACGTGGTCCCCGCCGTGGAGGACCCCGCCGAGGGCGAGCGCGCGGAGTACGCCGCCGCGGCCGACCTGATGACCGACGGCACCCGCCGCAACGGCATCGAGGTCGTCGGACGGCGGTTCCGGATCGTCCGGATCGAGCGCATCACCCTCATGGGCCCGGACGGCCCCGAGCCGCCCCGCCCGACCGACCTCGACATCCTCTAGGCTGCGTTTCGAAGTCCCGGCCCACTTCGCTCGCCTAACGGCTCGCTCCGTGACCGCGCCTGGGCGAACGCGGCATCGCTCCGCGATCTGCCCGGTTCCGTTCGCCTCCGGCTTCGCTCCACCGTGCAGGTCACGCGTTCGCGCGCGGCTGGGGCGGCCACTTCGAGACAGGCCCTAGCCGCGGTAGCCGGGCGGCGCCACGCGGAACGGCCCGTTCCCCGCTCGGGTCGAGCGGGGAACGGGCCGTGGAGTGCCGGGGTGGCGGGTGGTCAGGAGTCGCCGTAGACCGGGCGGTGCTCCTGGACGCTGTCGACCAGCTGCTCGGCGAGCTCCTCCACGTCGAGGCGCTTCTCGATCTGGCGGAGGTCGTCGATCTTGGCGCGGGTCTCGGCGCGGCGCGGGGCGAGCATGGTGCAGCAGTCCTCGTCCGGCAGCTCGGAGATCGACAGCGTCCGGATCCGCCGGGCCTGGTCCATGATCTCGGTCTTGTCCATGCCGACCAGCGGACGCAGGATGGGCAGCTCGACCGCGTCGTCCAGGGCGGTGATGTTGGCGAGGGTCTGGCTGGAGACCTGGCCCAGCGCGTCCCCGGTGATCAGGGCCGCGCCGCGCATCCGGTGCGCCAGCAGCTCGCCGGTGCGCAGCATCAGGCGGCGCTGGGCGATCACGGCGAGCCGGTCCGCGCCGGACGACTTGATCTGCTGCTGGGCCTTGCCGAACGGCACCACGAACAGCCGGGACCCGCCCTGGTACTTGTCCAGCTCGCGGACCAGCGCGTACGCCTTGTAGATCGACTCCGGGCCGGTGAACGGCATGCCGGAGAAGTGCAGGTAGTCGACCCGCAGGCCGCGCCGCATCATGCGGTAGGCGGCGACGGGCGAGTCGATGCCGCCGGACATCAGCACCAGCGCGCGGCCGCTCATCCCGACCGGCAGGCCGCCCGCGCCGGGCACGCCGCCGGAGAAGACGAACGCCTCGTCCCGGTCGATCTCGATGGAGACCGTGATGTCGGGGTTCTTCAGCTTGACCGGGTTGCCGTAGACGTCGTTGATCTTGCCGCCGACCTGCCGGTCCAGCTCGGTGGAGGTCAGCGGGAAGCGCTTGTCGCGGCGCTTGGACCGGACCGCGAAGCTGCCCTCGCGCCCGGCCATCAGCTCCAGCGCGGCGCGCTCGACGCTCTCGACGTCCTTGCCGACCCGCCAGGCGCGGTGCACCCAGACGATGCCCATGACGTCGGAGATCCGCTGGACCAGCCGGTCCACCAGCTCGACGTGGGCGTCCTTGGTGCGGACGATGAACACGCCGTGGCGGCGGATCACGTCCACCTTCGCGATCGGGCGCACGGCCGTGCGGACGTTGTCGGCGAGCCGCTTCTCGAACAGCTCCCGGTTCTTGCCCTTGAGGACGACCTCGCCCAGCTTCAGCAGCGCGCACGGTTCGCCGTCGACCGGCGACTGCTCCCGGACGGCGACGGACGGCGCCTCGAGCGTGGACATGCGGCTTCCTCCTGGGACGGCATACGGGGTGAAGGGGCGAACGTCTAAGTGTGGCCCACGAACGGCAACGCCGCGACCGCCGATTCTCTTCCCGGCCCCCCGAGGACCGCGCCGCCGGGCTTCCGCGGCCGCCGGGAACGCCCGCGGCCGCCGGGATCGGGGCCGGACGGCAGGACGCCCCGGGCCGCGGGCGGTCCGGGGCGTCCTGGACAGTCTGATCAGCCGAAGAAGACCTCGGCCTCGGTGTACCGCTCCAGCGGGACGGTCTTCAGCTCGGCGGTCGCCTCGTCCAGCCCGACCCGGACGATGTCGGTGCCGCGCAGCGCGACCATCTTGCCGAAGTCGCCCTCCCGGACGGCGTCGATGGCCTGGAGCCCGAACCGGGTGGCGAGGACCCGGTCGAACGCGGTCGGGGTGCCGCCGCGCTGGATGTGGCCGAGCACGGTGGCGCGGGCCTCCTTGCCGGTGCGCCGCTCGATCTCGTCGGCGAGGGTCTGGCCGATGCCGCCGAGCCGGACGTGCCCGAAGGCGTCCTTCTCGCCGGTCTGCAGCTCCATCTGGCCCTCCTTGGGGTGGGCCCCCTCGGAGACGACGATGATCGGCGCGTACCGGGTCTTGAACCGGGACTCGACCCAGGCGACGACCTCGTCGATGTCGAACGGCTTCTCCGGGATGAGGATCACGTTCGCGCCCGCGGCCATGCCCGCGTGCAGCGCGATCCAGCCCGCGTGCCGGCCCATGACCTCGCAGATCAGCGCGCGGTGGTGGCTCTCCGCGGTGGTGTGCAGCCGGTCGATGGCCTCGGTGGCGATGTTCACCGCGGTGTCGAAGCCGAAGGTGTAGTCGGTGGCGTTCAGGTCGTTGTCGATCGTCTTCGGGACGCCGACGACATTCACCCCGTGCTCGTACAGCCGGCTCGCGACGCCGAGGGTGTCCTCGCCGCCGATCGCGATCAGGGCGTCCACGCCGAGCCCGGCCAGGTTGTCCTGGATCCGCTCGATGCCGCCCTCGACCTTGATCGGGTTGGTCCGGGACGAGCCGAGGATCGTGCCGCCGCGGGGCAGGATGCCGCGGACCGCCTCGACGTCGAGGGCCATGGTGTCGCCTTCGAGCGGGCCGCGCCAGCCGGCCCGGAAGCCGACGAACTCGTAGCCGAACTCCTTGACGCCCTTGCGCACCACGGCGCGGATCACGGCGTTCAGGCCGGGGCAGTCGCCGCCCCCGGTCAGCACTCCGACGCGCATTCCCTCACCTTCCGACAGGACTCTCCGCTGGTCTCGACCGTCAGCCTAGTGCGCGGCCGCGCCGCGATCCGGCATTCGGATTGGTCTAGACCATAGCGTGTCCGGTTCGTCCGGCCCGCACCGGCCGGGCGGGTCCGGATCCGGCGGCCCGCCGGCCGTCCGCCGGGCCGGTCCGGCCCGCCGACCTGGGATCCCGCCGAACCGGGAGGTTCAGGACTCGCGGTCCAGGCCCTTCTCTATCGCGTAGCGGACGAGTTCGACCCGGTTGTGCAGCTGGAGCTTCCCGAGCGTGTTCTGCACGTGGTTCTGGACCGTCCGGTGCGACAGGACGAGCCGCTCGGCGATCTGCTTGTAGGTGAGGCCCTTGGCGACCAGCCGCAGCACCTCGGTCTCGCGCTCGGTGAGGCGCGGGGCGCCGTCCTGCTCGTCCGGACGGGCCGGAGCCGCCGCCAGCCGCCGGTACTCGCCGAGGACGAGCCCCGCCAGGCCGGGCGTGAACACCGCGTCGCCGTCGCCGGCCGTCCGGACGGCGGCGAGGAACTCCTCGCGGGCGGCGGACTTCAGCAGGTAGCCGGTCGCGCCCGCCTTCACCGCCTCCAGGACGTCCTGCTGCTCGCCGCTCGCCGACAGCACCAGCACCCGGACGGGCGGGTCGGCCGCGACCAGGCCGCGCGTCACCTCCACGCCGCTGATGTCGGGCAGCTGGAGGTCGACCACGGCGACCTCCGGGCGGACGGCGGGCGCCACGCGCAGCGCGGTCCGTCCGTCCCCGGCCGTGGCGACCACCTCGTGCCCGGCCTCGGCCAGGTCGCGGGCCACGGCGTCACGCCACATCGGGTGGTCGTCCACCACCATCACGCGCAGGGATCGGGTGCTCTCGTCGCTCACACGCCAACCCTACGGCCGCACCCGGCCGAAATCTCCGTGTTACGGGTGTGATGCCACAGGCAGGGCATATCGGTTGATAACACCCTCCATCGAGCATCCGCGGAGATGCCCATGGCGCGAGCCCCGGCGCGCGGTCGTCCGCCCGGGCGGAGCGGGAC
>NZ_JBFAOF010000655.1:0-4184 GCF_040675125.1 Spirillospora sp. NPDC049652
CCCCGGAGCCCGCATCCCGGACCGGGTCCGCGCGGGCCGACCCCGCGGCGGGGACGGCCGGCCGCGCCGCCACCGGGCCTACGGCTGGGCCTCGGTGAAGTCCTCCGGGGTGGCGTCGATCCGGGGACGCGAGTGCTCCAGCAGGTCGAGGGCCTCGTCGAGGTCGGCCGTCCAGCCGACCGCGTCGAACACCTTCGGCCGGGCGAAGCCCAGCTCGGTCAGGTTCTCGGCCAGCTCGCGCAGCGGGTCGTAGACGCCGAGCGGGTCGAGGACGACCAGGGGCTTGTCGTGCATGCCGAGCGTCCGGGACGTCCAGATCTCGAACAGCTCCTCCAGCGTGCCGATGCCGCCGGGCAGCACCAGGAACGCGTCGCTGCGCCGGTCCATCTCGCCCTTGCGGGACCGCATGTCGGGGGTGACGACCAGCTCGTCGCTGTCCTCATCGGAGACCTCCACGTGGCGCAGCGCCTCGGGGATGACGCCGATCGTGCGGGCTCCCCCGGCGCGGGCGCCGCGCGCGACCGCGCCCATCGAGGAGATCCGGCCGCCGCCGCTGACCAAGGTGTGGCCGCGCCGGGCCAGCTCGCGCCCGACCCGCTCGGCGAACTCGACGTGCACCGGGTCGATGCGGGTGGACGAGGCGCAGAACACGCAGACCGCGAGCCCCATCAGGACGGGTCCCCGGCGCGGCGCGCCGTCTCGGCCACGGCCTCGATCTCCTCGTGCTTGCGCGCCTCCTCCTCGTGCGCCCCCACGATCACCCGGACGACCTCGTCCGGGTCGTCGGTGAGGTGGATGAGGTCCAGGTCGTCGGCGGAGATGTTGCCCGCGGGCAGCACCGTCTGCTTCATCCAGTCCAGCAGCCCGCCCCAGTACTCGGTGCCGACCAGCACGATCGGGAACCGGGTGATCTTGCCGGTCTGGACGAGCGTGATCGCCTCGAACAGCTCGTCCAGGGTGCCGAACCCGCCGGGCAGCACCACGAACGCCTGGGAGTACTTCACGAAGATCGTCTTGCGGACGAAGAAGTACCGGAACTGGACGCCGATGTCGACGTGGTCGTTCAGCGACTGCTCGAACGGCAGCTCGATGCCGAGCCCGACCGACAGGCCGCCCGCGTCGTGGCTGCCCTTGTTGGCGGCCTCCATGATGCCGGGGCCGCCGCCGGTGATCACGGCGTAGCCCGCCTCGTGCAGCTTCGCGCCGATCTGCTCGCCGAGCTCGTACTCGGGCGTGCCCGGCTTCGTCCGGGCGCTGCCGAACACGCAGGCGGCCTTGGGCAGCTCGGCGAGCAGCCCGAACCCCTCCACGAACTCGGCCTGGATGCGGAGCACCCGCCACGGGTCGGCGTGCACCCAGTCGGTGGGGCCGCGCCGGTCCAGCAGCCGCTGGTCGGTGGTGGTCGGGGGGATGGCCTTGCCTCGCAGGGTCGCCGGCCCCTGCCGCCGCATACGGATCTCGCGCTTCATGACCTCACCTTAGCCAGGCCAGGAGGCGGTTCTCGGCGTCGGTGATGAGGGGGAGCTCGACGTACTCGTCCCTGGTGTGGGCGAGGGTCGGGTGGCCCGGGCCGTAGTTGACCGCCGGGACGCCGAGGGAGTCGAACCGGGCGACGTCGGTCCAGCCCAGCTTGGCCCGTACGGCCGCGCCCGTCTCGGCGACGAAGGCCCGCGCGGCCGGACGGTCCAGGCCCGGCCGGGCGCCGGGCGCGGAGTCGACGAGCCTCACGTCGAAGCCGTCGAAGAACGTCCGGACGTACTCCTCGGCCTCCTTCTCGGACTTGTCCGGCGCGAAGCGGTAGTTGACGGTGACGACGCACTCGTCCGGGATGACGTTGCCCGCGACGCCGCCGCTGACGAACACCGCGTTCAGGCCCTCGTGGAACTCCAGGCCGTCCACGACGGGCAGGGCGGGCTCGTAGGCGCGCAGCCGGTCCAGGATCGCGCCGGCCTCGTGGATGGCGTTCCGGCCCATCCAGGCGCGCGCGCTGTGCGCCCGCTCGCCGCGCGCGGTGACCTCGGCGCGCAGCGTGCCCTGGCAGCCGCCCTCGATGAGCCCGCCGGTCGGCTCCATCAGGACGGCGAAGTCGGCGGCGAGCAGTTCGGGCCGGGTCTCGGCGATCCGCTTCAGCCCGTTGCGGTCGGCCTCGACCTCCTCGCACTCGTAGAAGACGTAGGTCACGTCCCGGGACGGCGCGGACAGCGCGGCGGCCAGCTTGAGCTGCACCGCGACCCCGGCCTTCATGTCCGTCGTGCCGCAGCCGTAGAGCCGGTCGCCCTCGCGGCGGGACGGCAGGTTGCCGTTCAGCGGGACGGTGTCCAGGTGCCCGGCGAGCAGCACGCGCTCGGGGCGGCCGAGGGCGGTGCGCGCGATGACCGAGTCGCCGTCCCGGACGACCTCCAGGTGCGGCAGTTCCCGCAGCGCGGCCTCGACGGCGTCCGCGAGGGGCCGCTCGTTCCCGCTCACCGACTCGACATCGACGATCGCCGCCGTCAGGTCCGTCACGTCCATCTGGAGATCGAGAGAGGTCATGCCCGGAACCCTATGCAAAGGGGACGGCCGTGCGGGCCGTCCCCCAGCGTGTCGGGCCCGTGGGCGGGCCCCCGGTCCGTCAGGTGTTGATGCCGTGGTCGCGCAGGATGTCGTTGAGCGCGGCCTTGTCGTGCCGCTGGCCCGGCTCCAGGCGCTTCAGCACCAGGACGGCGGGCAGCCCGAAGCTCCCGCCCTTGAACTCCTTCAGGCGGGTGCCGCCGACGGCGACGCACCAGTCGGGGATGCGGCCCCGGCTGAGCTCCTCGCCGGTCTCGACGTCGATCACCGGCATGGACGCCGACAGGTTCGTCCCGGAGCCGACGACCGCGCCGCGCCCGACCCGCGCGCCCTCGACGATCATCGAGCGGGAGCCGATCATGGCCTCGTCCTCGATCACCACCGGCTTGGCGTTCGGCGGCTCGAGCACGCCGCCGATCCCCACCCCGCCGGACAGGTGCACGTTCTTGCCGACCTGGGCGCAGGACCCGACGGTCGCCCAGGTGTCGACCATCGTGCCGGAGTCGACGTAGGCGCCGATGTTGGTGAACGACGGCATCAGGACCACGCCGGGGGCCAGGTAGGAGCCCCAGCGGGCGATCGCGCCCGGGACGACCCGGACGCCGTCCAGGCGGCTCTTCAGCGGGATGCGGTCGTGGTACTGGAAGTCGCCCACCTGCGACCGCACCATGCCGAGCACCTTGAAGCTCAGCAGGATGGCGCGCTTGGCGCGCTCGTCCACGACGACCTCGTCGGTCGCGGGGTCGATCAGGGCGACCCGGGCCTCGCCGGCGTCGATCTGGTCCACGGCGGCGACGATCGCCGCGCGGGCCTCGGTGTCGTCCGGCCCGAGCTCGGCGCGCCGCTCCCAGAGCTCGTCGACGGCGGCGGAGATCGGGCTGGTGAACGTCTCGGTCATGGACATTGAGCTTACCGACGGCCGGAGCCCGGTACGGTCAGGGCGTGGCTGTCTGGGCGAAGCTGGGATCCGGCCCCCGGGAGGGGTCGGGCGGCGAGCGGAGTGGGCGGCGGCGGCGCTGGTGGATCGTGGCGCTCGTCGCCGTCGTCGCGCTGTCGGCCGCCGGGTACGCGCTGTACACGCGCGCCCGTCCCTACCTGCACGGTTCGGGGTGCGAGGTGCGGACGGCGCAGGGCAAGATGCCGCTCGACCTGGACCAGGCGGCGAACGCCTCGACCATCGCCGCGGTGGCCGTCCGCAAGTCGCTGCCGGAGCGCGCCTCGGTGATCGCGTACGCGACGGCCATCCAGGAGTCGCACATGCGCAACCTGGCGGGCGGCGACCGCGACTCGGTCGGCATGTTCCAGCAGCGGCCCTCGCAGGGCTGGGGCTCGCCGGACAAGCTGCGCGACCCCGTCCAGTCCACCAGCAAGTTCCTCGACGCGCTGGTCAAGGTGAAGGACTACCTCGACCTCGACCTGCACGACGCGGCGCAGCGCGTCCAGCGCAGCGCCGACGGCAACGCCTACGCGCAGCACGAGGGCGACGCGAAGGTGCTGGCGCAGGCGTTCGGCGGCCGGTCCCCCGCGTCCGTCCGCTGCTGGTACCCGCCGAACAAGCGCACCGACGCGCGGCGCGGCGCCGCCGTGCGGGAGATGCGCCGGGCGTTCGGCAGCCGACTCCAGGTGGTCGCGCC
>NZ_JBFAOF010000656.1:0-4183 GCF_040675125.1 Spirillospora sp. NPDC049652
GGAGGGCGGTCGAGCTGCGGGCCTCGGCGGGGACGGGCTCCAGCGAGTGGGCGGGCGGCGGCCTCGGCGTAGCCGGGGTCGGCGAGCCTGCCCTCGAAGAGGTCGGCGAGCAGGGACATCGACGCGTCGGGGCGGCGCCACCGTCCCGGTGGGCCGCCCTGGTCCCGCTCGTCCCGCTCGCTCACGGCCCCATCATGGCAAGGACCGCCAAATCGGGGACACGCCCAGCTGCGGGAACGGGCGCCCGCCGGGTCCGGTCAGGGGGACGCGACCGCCGCGCGGGACCGTTCGAGCCCGATCACGACGGCCATGCTCGCGAGCACCGACCCCATTACGTGCCCGCGCGCTGGACGTCCTGGCCGACCTCGCCCGGCGTGGGCCGGGCGGCTCGGAGGCGCCCGGTCGCCGGAAACGGGCTAGGTTCCGGCGCGTTCGACGACCCCGGCCCACTCCTCCAGCAGCTCCTGGGCGGCGTCGGCGTCGGGGCCCTCGGCCCACAGGTGCGTGACCGCCTCGGACGGGTCGGGCAGCACCAGCACCCAGCGGCCGTCGGCCTCCACCACCCGGACGCCGTCGGTGGTGTCGATCGTGCGGCCGCCCGCGGCCTCCACGACCGTCCGCATCACGCTGCCCTTGGCCGCCCACGGCGTCGGCACCGAACGGCGCTGCAGGTGCGCCTCGGGGATGCGGCGGTCGATCTGGGACAGCGTGAGCCGGGTCCGCGCGACCAGCCCGACGAGCCGGACGAACGCCGCGATCCCGTCCACGGTCGTGGAGAACTCCGGCATCAGGAACCCGCCCCGGCCGTCCGCGGCGAACACCACGTCGGGCTCGGCGGCGGCGCGGGTCAGCACGTCCTGCGAGGTGGACACCCACTGCACCTGGACGCCGTGGAACCGGCAGACCTGCTCGGCGACGCGGGTGGTGGTGACCGGCAGCGCGACCCGGCCGGTGCGGCGCTCGGCGGCGACCAGGTCCAGCATCACCAGCAGCGCCCGCTCGTCGCTGATCAGCTCGCCGTTCTCGTCCACCAGCGAGATCCGCTCGCCGAGGGGGTCGAAGCGGACCCCGAACGCGGCCCGCGACGAGGACACCAGCTCGCCGAGGCGCTGCAGGTCGCGCATCCGCTCGGCGAGCGTCTCGGTCGGGTTCGCCTCGTCGAGCTTGGCGTTGCGGGTCAGCACGTCCACGCCGACCTTGCCGAGCAGCGTCGGCAGCGCCAGCGACGCGGTGCCGCCCGCGCAGTCCAGCACGAGCTTGAGCCCGGCCTCGCGGACGCCCGTCATGTCCACGCGGCGCAGCAGGTCGCGGGTGTAGGTCTCCACGGCCCGGGCCGGGTAGGTCAGCTCGGCGATCTCGCCGGGGAACGCGCGGCGGAACTCCTGGCGGCCGTAGACCCGCTCCAGCTTGCGCTGCGCGGCCTGCGACAGGTCGGCGCCGTCCTCGTCCAGGAACAGGATGTCCACGCCCTGCGGGTCGCCCGCCGTGGTGTGGATGTAGATGCCGCCGCAGCAGTCCTCGCGGGCGGTCTCGAACCGCGCCATCGGCAGCGCGCACGCCTCCAGGTCCTGGACGTCGATCGCGGAGGCGGTGAGCGCGCTGATGACCGCGCGCTTGAGGGTGCGGGCGGCGCGCGAGGCGTCCCGGCCGGTGACGACCGTGGTGCCCTTCTTCAGGGTCGTCGCGTACGCGCTGGCCAGCCGGACCGCCAGCTCCGGGGTGATCTCGACGTTGATCAGCCCGGACACGCCGCGCGGGCCGAACAGGTTGCGCTGGCCCCGCGACTCCCAGATCACGCTGGTGTTGACGACCGCGCCGGCCTCGACGGTCTTGAACGGGTAGACCTTGACGCCGCTGGACAGGTACGCCTCGGCCTCGATGACGCACTCGTCCCCGACGACCGCGCCCTCCTCGACCCGCGCGCCCGCCATGACGTCGGTGTTCTTGCCGATCACGCAGCCGCGCAGGTTCGCCGACGGCCCGACGAACACGTTGTCGTGGACGACGGCCCGGTGCAGGAACGCGCCCTCCTTCACCACCACGTTGCTGCCGAGCACGGTGAACTCGCGCAGCTCGACGCCCGCCTCGACCTTGGCGTAGTCGCCGATGTAGAGCGGACCCTTCAGGACGGCCTCGGCGTCCACCTCCGCGCCCTCGGCGACGAACACACCCGGCGACACCTCGAACCCGTCCACGGGCAGGTCGACCAGGCCCGACAGCATGTCGGCCTGCGCCTTGAGGTAGCTCTCGTGGGTGCCGACGTCCTCCCAGTAGCAGTCGGCCACGTACCCGTACAGCGGCGCGCCCTCGGCGAGCAGCCGGGGGAACACGTCCCCGGACCAGTCGACCGGTTCGCCGGCGGCGACTTGGTCGAGCACCTCCGGCTCCATGACGTAGATGCCGGTGTTGACGGTGTCGGAGAACACCTGGCCCCAGGTCGGCTTCTCCAGGAAGCGCTGGATGCGGCCGCGCTCGTCCACGATGATGATCCCGAACTCCAGCGGGTTCGGGACGCGCTTGAGGCCGATCGTGACCAGCGCGCCGTTCTCCCGGTGGAAGCGCACCATGTCGGTGAGGTCGATGTCGGTGAGCGCGTCACCGGAGATCACCAGGAACCGGTCGTCGCGCAGCGCCTCCTCGGCGTTCTTCACGCTGCCCGCGGTGCCGAGCGGCACCTCCTCGGTGGCGTAGCTCAGCCTCATGCCGAGCTCCTCGCCGTCCCCGAAGTAGTTGCGGATCAGCGCGGCGAGGAACTGGACCGTGACCACGGTCTCGTCGAAGCCGTGCCGCTTCAGCAGGCGCAGCACGTGCTCCATGATCGGCCGGTTGACCAGCGGGAGCAGGGGCTTGGGCTGGTTGGCGGTCATCGGACGCAGCCGCGTCCCCTCGCCGCCCGCCATCACAACGGCCTTCATCCGGTCTCCTCAGGGGTAGAACCGACGGCATCCGGGGGTGGATGTCAACGTGGGGTCTCCGCTCCCTTCTGGTCGCCGGCCGCGCCGCGGCCCGGGGCGGAGAACGGAGCCGCCGCCGGCGGGTCGCCGCGTCCGGGACCGTCCTCGGCGCGGTCCTCGTCGGGGGTCTCGTCGCGGGTCTGGTCGGGCGCCTTCTCCTGGTCCGGCGCATGGTCTCGGTCGGGGGCCGGGACGTCCGTCCCGGCGCGGGCGGCGCGGGCGAGCTGCAGGGTCTGCGCCCAGTACAGGACGGCCGACCACCAGTAGAGGCCGACGCCCCAGATCGCGAACGCCCAGCCGCCGACCCGGGCGGACGTGGCCCACCAGCCGTGGTGGTCGCCGACCAGCAGCAGCGGGAAGGCGTACAGCAGGCACATGGTGCCCGCCTTGCCGATGAAGTGCACCGGGAGGGTGCCCGAGTAGCCGAGCCGCCGCATGACCGGGACGATCGGGGTGAGGGCCGCCTCCCGGGCGACCAGCGCCAGCAGCAGCCACAGCGGGATCACCTCGCGGGCGGTCAGCCCGACGAGCGTGGCGAAGATGTACAGCCGGTCGGCGGCCGGGTCGAGGACCGTGCCGAGCCTGCTGGTCTGGTTCAGGGCGCGCGCCAGCTTGCCGTCCAGCCAGTCCGACAGCCCCGCGAACACCAGCACGCCGAGCGCCCACCAGTCCTGGCCGGCCAGGACCAGCCACAGGAACAGGGGGACGCCGAGCAGCCGCGCGAAGCTCAGCAGGTTGGGCACCGTCCAGATCCGATCGGTCACCGGTTCCGACCCCGTTCCGGTCTCAGCATCCACCGCCGTGCTCGCCTCCCTGTCCCTTGATCCTGACCCTATCGGTAAGGATGCGAAAGCCCCTGGGGGCGTCCGGACACCGGATGCGCGGGCGGGCGGGGTCTAGGCGCGGGCCGGCCGGGGCGGGTTCGTGGCGCTGCCGCCGGGCGGCCCGGCGCACGTACGCCGGGCCGCCCGGCGGAGCTCGGTGTGGTCAGCATCACCCGGCCCGCGCTGGAGGGAGCGGGGTTGGAGGGCCTCGGCGCGCCGGTGACGCCACTGTGGCGGGCTCCGCTCTTTTGTGGCCATCCGGCCTGCGGTGTCGGTTACCTGTAGTTTCGTGGGCCATGAGGTTGGGCGGCCACGGGGTTCGTGGGCCGTCGGCGCGGCGGAGGGCGGTGGGGCGTGCGGCTCGAGCTACGCCATCTGCGGACGCTGTGCGCGATCGCCGACGCA
>NZ_JBFAOF010000657.1:0-4176 GCF_040675125.1 Spirillospora sp. NPDC049652
GAACCAGACCGCCTGGACCATGACGCCGCCCGCCGGGTCCAGCCTGCGGCGCGCGCTCAGGGACTCCCCGCGCAGGACGGCCCTGAACGCGGCGTCGTCCAGGTCCCGGACGTCCACGCGGAGGACCAGGCACGACGCGTCGACCGAGCCCGGCTCCGGCACCTCGAAGCCGCCGTCCGGGCGGACGCGGAGACGGAGCATGTCGTGGTGGTCGATGACGCGCTGCAGCGCGGCGGTCAGCCGGTCCGTCCCGAGGCCGGGCGGGGTGACCAGGAGCATCCGCTGGCTGTAGCCGCCGGTCGGGCCGCGCAGTCCGCCGAACCAGCGCATGATCGGCGTCGGCGGGACGGGTCCGAGCGCCGCGCCGGGCGGTTCGGTCTCGGCCTGCTCGGCCTCCCCGACCGGCTGCGCCACGGCGGCCAGCTCCACGACCGTCTGGTGCTGGAACACGTCGCGGGGCGAGATCACCAGGCCCTGCTGGCGGGCGCGGGACACGAGCTGGATCGCGATGATCGAGTCGCCGCCGAGGTCGAAGAACCCGTCGTCGATCCCGACCTTCTCCAGGCCGAGGACCTCCGCGTACAACGCGGTCAGGGTCTCTTCCTCTGGTGTGCGAGGAGCACGCGAATCGGTCTTCGCGTGGAAGTCGGGTGCGGGCAGCGCCTTGCGGTCGAGCTTGCCGTTGGAGGTCAGCGGAAGGGCGTCGAGCGTGACGACGGTCGCCGGGACCATGTGGTCCGGAAGCGTCGCGTTGACGAACCGTCGCAGCTCAGAGGCATCGAGTTCGAGGCCGGGGGTGGACGGGACGGCGTAGGCGATCAGCTTCTCGTCGCGCAGGACCACGGCCGCGTCCGCGACCGTCTCATGCCGCACGAGAGCCGACTCGACCTCGCCCAGCTCGATCCGGAACCCGCGCAACTGCACCTGCTGGTCCGCGCGGCCGAGGTATTCCAGGGTGCCGTCCTTGCGCCAGCGGCCCAGGTCACCCGTGCGGTACATGCGTTCGCCGGACTTCCCGAACGGGTCGGCGACGAACCGCTCGGCCGTCAGGCCCGGACGGTTCAGATACCCGCGAGCGAGACCCGCGCCCGCGACGTACAGCTCACCGACCACACCCGCCGGAACCGGCTGCAACCGCTCGTCCAGCACGTACACACGCAGGTCAGGGATGCCGACACCGATGAGGCTCCCGGGAGCGGTGGCGGCGTGCTCGCGGTCGAGCGCGAGGTACGAGACGTGGACGGTCGTCTCGGTGATCCCGTACATGTTGACCAGCGTCGGAGCGGCCTCGTCGTGGCGGCTGTACCAGTCGTCCAGACGGCCCAGTTCCAGGGCCTCACCGCCGAACACCACATACCGCAGCGCCAGGTCCGTGCCCGGGTTCTCCCGGTCGGCGGCCATGAGCTGATAGAAGGCGGACGGCGTCTGATTGAGGACGGTGACCCTCTCGGCCGCCAGCAGCTTCAGGAACTCATCCGGCGACCGCGACGTCAGGTACGGAACGACGACCAGACGGCCGCCGTACAGCAGCGAACCCCACAGCTCCCACACCGAGAAGTCGAACGCATACGAGTGGAACAACGTCCACACGTCGTCCGGCCCGAACGAGAACCAGGGCTCGGTCGAGCGCAACAGACGCACCACGTTCTGGTGCGGGACGACCACGCCCTTCGGGCGGCCCGTCGAACCGGACGTGTAGATCACATACGCCGGGTTGTCCGGCGACACGTGAACGTCGTCCAGGTTCTCCGACGAGTAGTCGCCCTCGACCTCGATGCTGCGCACCGTGAGAACCGGCGCGGCGTCCTCGACCATGTAGGCGATCCGGTCGACCGGATAGTCCGGGTCGATCGGAACGTACGCCGCGCCCGTCTTCAGCACGGCCAGTACGCCGATCACCAGGTCCGCCGACCGGGGCAGTTCCAGGGCGACGAAGGTCTCCGGGCCCGCCCCCTGCGCGGCCAGATGCCGGGCGAGCCGGTTGGCAGCGGCGTTGACATCGGCATACGTCCACGAACGACCCTCGAACGTCACCGCCACCGCCCCCGGACGAGACGCCACCTGCGCCTCGAACAGCGCCGGAATCGTCGTACGCTCCGCGGCCGCGGCCGGAACCGCCGAGCCGCCCGCCCACTTGCGCAGGAGGGTGCGGCGCTCGGAGCGGTCGAGGATCTCGGCGGTGGAGATCGGTTCGTCGGGGGCGTCCACGACCTCGCGCAGGAACCGCTCGAAGCGGGCGGCGAGGCCGGCGGCCGTGTCGGGGTCGAACAGGTCGAGCGCGTACTCCAGCGCGGCCGAGATCCCGGCGGGTGAGCCGGAGTCGTCGGCGCGTTCCTGGAGGTAGAGCGAGAGGTCGTACTTGGCGGTGCCGAGCGGGAGGTCCACCGGGCCGCCGGTGAGGCCGTCGAGTTCGAGGGTCGCCTCGGGGTTGTTCTGGAACGACAGCGCGACCTGGAACAGGGGGTGCCGGGCCATGGAGCGCGCCGGGTTCAGCACGTCCACCAGGCGCTCGAACGGGACGTCCTGGTTGGCGTAGGCGGCGAGGTCGATCTCCCGGACCCGCGCGACCAGCTCACGGAAGGACGGGTTCCCGGACGTGTCGGTGCGCAGCACGAGCATGTTGACGAACATGCCGACCAGGTCGTCCAGGGCCTCGTCGGTACGACCCGCGATCGGCGAGCCCACCGGGATGTCCGTTCCGGCCCCGAGGCGGGTCAGCAACGCCGCGAACGCGGCCTGCATGACCATGAACAGGCTCGCGCCGGATTCGCGGGCGAGGCCGAGCAGCGCGCCGTGCAGGCCCGCGTCCAGCTCGAACGTGAACGTTCCACCCCGGTAGGACGCCTCCGCCCGACGCGGCCGGTCGGCGGGCAGCGCCAGTTCCTCCGGGAGCCCGTCCAGCGCCGACTTCCAGAACGCGATCTGCGACGCCACCAGCGACGACGCGTCATCCTCCGAACCGAGCAGCGAACGCTGCCAAAGCGTGTAGTCGGCGTACTGGACCGGCAGCGGAGCCCACGACGGAGCGTCCCCCGAAACCCGCGACACATACGCCGTCAGCACGTCCCGCGCCAGCGGAGCCATCGACCAGCCGTCGCCCGCGATGTGGTGCAGCACCAGCAGCACCACGTGCTCGTCGGCCGACAGCCGGAACAGGGCGGCGCGCAGCGGCGGCTCGGCCGACAGGTCGAAGCCCTGCCCGACGATCGCGGCGAGGGCGAGCGGCAGGGCGTCCGGGGTGGTGTCCGCGACGGGCAGCCGGGGCCGGGCGGCGGACGGGTCCAGGACGAGCTGGCGGGGCGTGCCCGCGACCTCGGGGAAGACCGTGCGCAGCGCCTCGTGCCGGGTGACGACGTCGGCGAGCGCCGCCTCCAGCGCGGCCGGGTCGAGCGGCCCGTGCAGCCGCAGCGCGACGGGCATGTTGAACGTGGCGGACGCCCGGTCGAACCGGTTGAGGAACCAGAGGCGCTGCTGCGCGTAGGACAGCGGCAGCACGTCCGGCCGCTCCGCCGGGACCAGGGCGGGACGCGCGGCGCCGGCGGCCGAGGCGAGCCGCGCCGAGAGTCCGGCGACGGTCGGGGCCTCGAACAGCGCCCGGACGGGCAGCTCCACGCCGAGCGCCGGGCGGATCCGGCTGACCAGGCGGGTGGCGGTGAGCGAGTCGCCGCCGAGGTCGAAGAACCCGTCGTCCACGCCGACCCGCGCGACGCCGAGGACCTCGGCGAACAGCCCGCACAGGATCTCCTCCTGCGGGGAGCGCGGTCCGCGTCCGGTCCCGTGGGCGGACGCGTCCGGCTCGGGCAGGGCGCGCTTGTCGACCTTGCCGTTGACGGTCAGCGGCAGCGTGTCGAGGACGGTCACGGACGGGACCATGTAGTCCGGCAGGTGCGCGGCGGCGTGGCGGCGCAGCGCGGCGGCGTCCACGGTCGCGGGGACGACGTAGGCGGCGAGGCGCCGGTCCCCCGGCGTGTCCTCGCGGACGACGGCGACGGCCATGCCGACGCCGTCGAACCGGGCCAGCACGTTCTCGACCTCGCCGAGCTCGACCCGGTATCCGCGGATCTTCACCTGGTCGTCGGCGCGGCCGAGGAACTCGATGGTGCCGTCCGGGTTCCAGCGGGCGAGGTCGCCGGTCCAGTACATGCGCGCGCCCGGCTCGCCGAAGGGGTCGGCGAC
>NZ_JBFAOF010000658.1:0-4170 GCF_040675125.1 Spirillospora sp. NPDC049652
GGAGCGGTTCGCGTGCGCGCCCGGGGCCGCCGCCGACATCCTCGCGGGCATGGTGGACGACGTCGACCGCGCCCTGGCCGAGGAGCTGGAGATCTTCCCGGTCTGCCACCACTCGCCCGCGTCCGCGCTGGCGATGGCCCGGCGGCTGCGGGAGAAGCGGCCCAAGGTCGTCTACCTCGAACTCTGCGAGGACATGCGGCCCCTGCTGGACGAGCTGCGCAACTGCCGGCTGCCGGTGGCGCTGCAGGCGTTCGCGAGCGACATCCAGGGCTTCGACCCGGAATGGGCGCCGCTGTCGGTGGTCGCGCCGATCACCGAGGCGTCCGCCGAGTACCAGGCGATCGCGTACGCGCTGGAGACGCCGGGCGTGGAGCTGGTCGCGGTGGACTGGTCCACCGACCACGTCTTCCAGTGGGAGAAGTCCGATCCGGCGGGGAGGTCCAAGCGGGACGCCGAATCCGAGTCCAAGCCCGAGTCCGCGTCCGAACCCGGGGCCGAAGCCGGGTCCGAAGGCGAGGACGAGGACGCCGCCCTGCACGGCGACGCGGTCGGCATCGAGCTGGGCGACCTGCGTCCCGGCTTCGCCGAGCTCGAGGAGCACCTGCTGCGCCACGGCCGCGTCCGGCACTGGTCGGAGTGGTGGGACCAGTACGTCGAGCAGCCGCTGAGCGGTGCCGGGTACGACGCCTACCGGCAGGCGATGCTGCTGGTGGGGAGCCTGTTCCGGCGCCTTCGCGACACCGGTGACCTGCGCCGCAGCGAGGAGCGCGAGCGGCACATGTGGACCCGGATGCGGCAGCACCTCGCCGCGTCGGGGACGGAGGCCGGCGACGCCCTGTACGTGTGCGGCGCGCTGCACGCGGCGAGCCGGGTCGAGCAGTTCGGGGTCCGCTCGGACGCGCCGTACGAGATCGCCGAGCCGTCGGGGACGCGCTGGCTGCACGGCCTGATCCCGTCCAGCCACTCGGCGATCGAGGCGCAGTTCGGACTGGCCAAGGGCTCGGTGTCGATCGCCGCCGCGACCTGGGAGAAGGCGCTCAAGCGCGGCGGCGTCGCGCCGTTCCGCCTGGCCGGGCAGAAGGGCAAGGCGCCCAGGGCGCCCAAGCCCGCGCCGGCCGCCCCCGCCGAGGACCGGCTGTCCGGCTTCCTCACCACCCCGCCCGAGCCGGGCGTCCTGGACGAGCGGGAGCTGCTGGCCTGGTCGGTCGACCTGGTCCGGCTGGCCCGCCGCAACGGCTACCTGGCGAGCACGGCGGACGCGATCGCGGTGGTCGAGACGTCGGTGCTGCTGGCCGGGATGCGCGGCCGGAGCCGTCCGACGCCGTACGACTTCCAGGACGCGGCGGTCACCTGCATCGAGAAGGACGCCGTGCCGGGCCGCCGGGACGTCCGGCGGCTGTGCGAGATCCTGCTCGGCGGCGACCGGGTCGGCCAGGTCGGGTACGCGGCGCTGCCGCCGCTCGCCCAGAACGTCCTGGACCGGCTCGAGCCGCTCGGCCTGGACCTGACGAAGCGGACCGTCCAGCGGGCGCTGCTCGACCTGCGCGCGGAGCCCCGCCTGCGGGCCTGCTCGGACGTGCTGTGGATGCTGCACCGGCTGCTGCCGAAGGGCGTCGTCCGGCCGATCATGGGTTCGCGGACGCTCGGCGAGCACTCGGTCCAGGAGAGCTGGGACCTGTCGCTCGGCCGCGACCAGCGCTGGCTGGTCGAGCTCGGCTACGAGGGCGTCACGGTCGAGCAGGTCCTCGAACAGCGGCTGCGCAAGGCCGCCTGGGCCGCGGACGCGACGGCCTCGACCGCGCTCGCCGCCGTGGAGGACGCGCTCGTCCTGCTCGGCAACCGCCGGTTCGTGGCCGAGCTCGGCTCCCGCGCGGTCGAGCTGCTGGCGGCCGAGCGCACCGTGGACGACGCCCCCGAGGTGCTGCGGCGCGTCCGGCGGCTGCTCGCCCACTACCGGGCGAGCGAGCCGGAGCTGCCCGCCTGGTGCCAGCGGTTCGTCACCGAGGGGTACGCCCACTACTGCACCCTGCTGCCGACGGCGTTCACCGAGGAGGAGACGGGCGTCCGGCAGGTCGCGGCGATGCTCGGCTTCCTGTTCGGGATGGAGAGCCTGGCGCTGTCGCTCGGCTGCGACCACGCCCAGCTGGAGATCGCGGTCGCCCAGTCGCATCCGGAGGCGCCGGCGAAGGTGGCGCTGCTGTGGGCGGCGCGGCTGCAGCTCGGCGCGCTGACCCGAGCCGAGCTGCGGGAACGCTGCGACGCGATGCTCGGCAACCCGCTGGTCGTGCCGTCCTTCCCGCACTACCTGAGCGGGTTCGTCCAGGCGCTGGAGCCGGTCCCGACGTTCGCGCCGTTCGTCGTGGAGGTGATGTCGAAGGCGTTCGGGAGCCTGCCCGACCACGTCCTGCTGCCGTGGCTGCCGCGCCTGGTCACGACGCTGCGCGAGCAGGCGGCGGAGCTCGTGCCGGTGCTGACCCGGGAGGCCGGGCGCACCTTCCCCGGCTCGCTTCCGGCCCTGGACGCGTGGACGCCGCCGTGGGAGGCCGCGCGGGACCGGGAGGCCGCTCCTCCTTCCCCGCAGGGCGGCGCGGTGCCGTCCGGGCCCGTGGCGGAGCTGCTGGCCGCGCATCCGGACGCGTGCGACGCGGTCGCCGCCTTGTTCGGCCTGGAGCCGGTCTGGGCAACGGCTCCGGTGGCGCAGGCGCCCGCCCACGCCGCGGCCGCGGCGCTGGTCGAGCGGCATCCGGCCGCCGCCGGGGCGCTCGCCGCGCTGGTCACCGCCTGAGCGGCCCGCCCGGGCCGGCGCGGCGCCGGCCCGGGCGGGCCCTCTCCAGTGTCCGGCCGGGCACTGGATAGGCTCGGACGGTAACGATCGTTTCGGGAGGATCTGTGGTCACCGCGCTCGTGTTCATCAAGACCGACGTGGACCGCGTCCACGAGGTGGCCGAGGAGATCGCCGCCCTGGACGGGGTCAGCGAGGTCTACTCGATCACCGGCGGTCACGACCTGGTGGCCATGGTGCGGGTCCGGCGGCACGACGACCTGAACGCCGTGATCCCGGGGCGCCTGAACAAGGTCAAGGGCGTCCGCGGCACCGAGACGCACATCGCGTTCCGCACCTACTCCCAGCACGACCTGGAGGTCGCGTTCTCGCTGGGCCTCCCCGACGCAGACTGAGCCCCGGCGACGGCGACCGGACCGCTTCGGGGAACGCCGCCGTCACGGGTAGTAGGTGGCGAGCTTCTGCTTGATCGCGGCGACCGAGGACGCGAACGGGACCGGGGCCGGATCCCCGTTGCGGTAGTCGAGCAGGTCCATGGCGTAGGCGGCGCGGCCCTGCCGGACGAGCGCGACCTGCCAGTGCTGGGTGCCGCCGCCCCCGTTGACCCCGGTGGTGAGCCGCCACACGTCCACGCCGCCGGTGGTCTCGACCTTCGTGACCGCGGTGACGTAGAGGGTGCCCATCGGGCCGCCGGGCTTCTCCCGCTCGACGCAGGAGGCCAGCAGGCTCTTCCACTGCTGCTCGAACGACGCGGCCGCCGCGCTGTCGGCGAAGACCCACACGTCGTTGTAGTTGGAGTACCAGGTCGGCGTGTCGTAGCGGGCGCCCAGCCCGTCCCGCGCGCCGGTGGCCCGGCCGTACTCCCAGCAGGACGGCCCGGTGACGGACGGCTGGAAGTACGGGTCGATGTAGGGGTTGGCGCGCCATGTCTCGTCCACGGGCGGCTGCTGGGCGGCCGACAGCAGCACGCCCCGGTCGACGCTCGACGCCGTCCGGGCAGGTGCGGCCTTCTTGGCGGGGGAGGGGGCGGGGGACGCGGCGTGGGCGGGGGAGGCGGCCAGCGTCAGCGCCAGGAGGGCGGCGGCGGCCGTGGCGGTCGTCCGGACCTTGGAGACGGGCATCGGGCAGATCCTCTCCGGGAGGGAACCGTGCGAACGGTGGGAACTCGGAGGTGATCATGCGGCCGGGCCGGGCGAATTAATCCAAACTTGAACAACTGTTACCCGAGCGCAACAAGGCCGGCCGTCCGCGCCCGAACGCGGACGACCGGCCTTGACCGGGTCATCGCAGGTCCTCGCCGTCCCGGCAGCCCTGGTCGGCCCGGCCGGACCTCAGCGGGCGGCGGCCGAGACCGCCACCCAGCGGTCCAGCAGGGCCGCCGCCGCGCC
>NZ_JBFAOF010000659.1:0-4168 GCF_040675125.1 Spirillospora sp. NPDC049652
GGGGCGGTGCGGCGGCCGCAGCCGGGCGGACCGCCGGGAACCGGCCGGGGGCGGCGCGGGTGGGCGCCGCCCCCGGGCGGGTCAGCTCTGGTTGAGCGTGTCGGTCAGGGCCTTGTTGGCCTTGGCGACCGCGGAGTCCACCGAGGCCCCGTTCATGATCTCCTTGAGCATGGTGGGGATGATCTTCTTGTTCTGGTCCGCCTCGGTCCAGTTCGGGGTCTTCGGCGCGCCCTTGACGTTGGCCATCTGCTGCGAGGCCGGGCCCTGGATCGGGTCCTTGGCGTAGGAGTCGTCCTTCAGCAGGTCGGTGAACTGCGGGAAGAACTTCAGCTGGTCGGCGAACGCCTTGGCGTTCTTCTTGCTCGCGACCGAGGACAGGTAGTCGAACGCGACGCCCTTGTTCTTGCTGTCACGCCACACCGCCAGGTGCGAGCCGCCCGAGAACGCCGGGCCGACCTGGCCGGTCGGCGTCGGGATGGTGAACGCGCCCATCTCCTTGGTGTACTTGGCGCTGATCTTCTCGATCTGCGGCAGCGTCCAGGCGCCGTCGATGTACATGCCGAGCTTGCCGTTGGCGAAGTCCTTCTGCGGGCCGGCCAGCTCGTTCACGCCGATGTAGCGCTTGGGCGCGACGCCGTCCTTGACCAGGCCGGTGTAGTACTCCACGGCCTTCTTGGCCTCGGGGGTGTCGAGCTTGCCGACCCACTTGCCGTTCTCCTTGGCGGCGATGTCGCCGCCGGCGCCGAACAGGAAGCTGGCGAACCCGTTGGTGAAGTCGGACGGGGCGGCGATGCCGTCGACCTTGCCGCCCTCCTTGTCCTGGATCGTCTTGGCGGCGGCCTTCAGCTCGTCCCAGGTCTTGGGGACCTGCACGCCGTCCTTCTGGAACAGGTCCTTGCGGTACCAGACGACCCGGACGCCGGCGTACCACGGCACGGCGTAGGTCTTGCCGTCGAGCTGGCCGAGGTCGAGGGAGCCCTTCACCAGGTCCTTGCCCTCGGTCCAGGCGTTCACCTTGTCGGTGATGTCGGCGAGCGCGCTCTGCCCGGCCCAGGTCACGGCCTGGTCGTTGCCGATCTCGACGACGTCCGGGCCCTGGCCGGTGTTCAGGGCGTCCTGCAGCTTCTTGGTCGCGTCCGGCCACGGGACGTAGACGACCTCGACCTGGGTCTTGGGGTGCTTCTGCTGGAAGTCGGTCTTGGCCTGGGCCAGGACGCCGTCCTCCTCCTTGTTGGCCGCGCCCATGAACCAGGCGGTCAGCTTCGCGGGCTCGGCGCCCGAGTCCTTGTCCTTCTTGTCACCGCCGCCGCCACAGGCGGTCAGCCCGATCGCCAGGGCGGCGCTCACGGCCGCGATTTTCGCGATCTTCAAGGGGTTCTCCTTCTTCCGGCCGCCCCTCGCGGGCGGGACTTCACGGCGCGATGCGGGAAACCGGTGCCGGACCGTTTAGGGTCCAGCCATGCCCGGTGTTCCGCGCACCGGCCGCGGGGGGTGCTCGCGAGTCGGTGCAACGCTCGCGTCCTGCTCCGTTCGCCTGGGGCGGTGGGACGCTTGCGCGTAAACTAACAAGAAACTTTCCTAAACAAAACCGCCCGTTAGCGGATTGAGACTTCGAGGGGACGACAGAGGATGGAGAGCCGCCCCGGGACGCCGCGCCTGCTGCGTGAGCTGAACGACCGGGCCGCCCTGGACCTGCTGGTCGCGCGCGGTCCGCTGACCCGCGCCCAGATCGGCGCGCACACCGGGCTGTCCAAGGTCACCGCCTCCCAGCTGCTCGGCCGGCTGGAGGAGCGCGGACTCGTCGAGGTCGTGGGCGAGCAGGCGGGCGGACGCGGACCCAACGCCGCCCTGTACTCGGTCGTGTCCGGCGCCGCCTACGTCGCCGGCCTGTCGGTCGGCCCCGAGGGGGTCACCGCGGGCGTCGCCGACATCACCGGGAGTGTCGCCGCCCAGGTTACCGTCGACCCGAACAACGGCGGCGACCCGGTCAAATCCGTGCACAACGCCGTGGTGAAGGCCGCCCGCTCCGCCCGCGTCGCGTTGAAGAAGCTGACCGTCCTCGTGATCGGGACGCCCGGCGTCGTCGACCCCGGCACCGGCGACGTCCAGTTCGCCTTCGACCTGCCGCACTGGCACGAGGGCGTCCTGTCGGCGCTCCGCCACGACCTGCGCCGCCCGGTCGTGATCGAGAACGACGTGAACCTGGCCGCCCTCGCCGAACGCGCCTACGGCGCGGGTCGCGAGCACGAGGACTTCGCCCTCATGTGGCTCGACCGCGGCATCGGCCTGTCGGTCATGCTCGGCGGACGCCTGATCCGCGGCCGGTTCGGCGGCGCGGGCGAGATCGGCTACCTGCCCGTCCCCGGCGCGCCGCTGCCCCTCGGCACCGCCCGCCGCGCCCCCATGGACGGCGAGGAGGGCGTCACCGAGTCGACGTCCTGGGGCATCCCGGCCCTCGCCGGCGGCTACGGCTCGCTGGTCGGCGCGGACGCCGTCCGAGCCCTCGCCCACCAGCACGGCATCACCGAGCCCACCGCCGTCGAGTGCGTCCGCGCCGCCGCCGCCGACGAGGACCGCGGCGGGGACTTCCTGGACGAGCTGGCCGTCCGCATCTCCTACGGCGTGACCTCGGTGAACATCGTCCTCGACCCCGGCCTCGTCGTGCTCTCGGGCGATCTCGGACGCGCCGGCGGACGTCCCCTGGCCGAGCGCATCGAGCGCGCCGTCGGCCGGCTGAGCCCGACCCGTCCCGCCGTGACCGTGACCGAGATCGACGGCAACCCGGTGCTGCGCGGCGCCCTGCACGCCGCCCTCGAACAGGCTCGCGACGAGGTCTTCTCCGCCTGACCCGCCGCCCGGCCCTCTCGGTTCACCTGGGCACGACGAGCAGGCGCCGCCGCGGAGGACCGCGGCGGCGCCTGTCTCGCAGGTGCGTTCCTACTTGCCCGCGGGCTGCGCCTCGGATGCCTCGTGGCGGCGCGGATCGCGCAGCGCCCGGTCGATGATGACCTGGTTGATGACGTGCCGCCTGCGCCGCTGCGCCGCGGCCCACCGTGCCGTCGGTGTCATGCTGACCCCCGTTCCGCGGTGACGTCTTCCATCCCAGAGCCACCGCAACCCCATGTACGGCAATGCTGTCATCCGAGCGGCCGGATGGGATCCACCCACGGTAGGAAACGCCGGTCAGACCTTCAGCGGAGGCCGAGGGTGGATCATGATGGGAGCGGGCCCGCAGAGGGGCCCGCCGGAGACACGTGACCGACCTCGGGGGGATGCCATGGCGCTGCGCGACCGGTTGAAGAGGCTGGTGCAGAAGCCCGGCAGCGCCGACCTCGCGCCGCTGCGCGACGTGGTCGCGGACGCCGGGGAGCGCGAGCAGCGGATGCGCGGCCTCAGCGACGCCGAACTGACCGCCGCCGCCTCGTCCCTCCGCCTGCCGGGCGACCCGGCCGGGGCGGACCCGTCCAGTGGGAAGGGCGCGGCCTCCGCGAAGGGGGGCGGCGCGTCCGGCAAGGCGAGCGGTGCGGCCGCCAAGGGAGGCGGTGCCTCGGCCAAGGGAGGCGGTGCGTCGGCCAAGGGAGGCGGTGCGTCGGCCAAGGGGGGTGGTGCGTCGGCCAAGGGGGGCGGCGCCGATATCGACCTCGCCGAGCTGTGCGCGCTCGGCCGGGAGGCGGCGCGCCGGACGCTGGGGGAGCGTCCCTACGACGTGCAGCTCGTCGGGGCCCTGGCGCTGCTGCGCGGCCAGGTCGCCGAGATGGCCACGGGCGAGGGCAAGACCCTGGCCGGCGCGATCGCCGCCGCCGGGTACGCGCTGCGCGGCCGCCGCGTCCACGTCATGTCGGTGAACGACTACCTCGCCCGCCGCGACGCCGAGTGGATGGGCCCGCTGTACGAGCTGCTCGGCGTCTCCGTCGCGTGGGTCGGGCAGACCTCCACGCCGGACGAGCGCCGCGCCGCCTACGCCGCCGACGTCACCTACGCGCCGGTCAGCGAGATCGGCTTCGACCTGCTGCGCGACCGGCTCGCCACCTCCGGCGGCGACCTGGTGCTGCCCGAGCCCGAGGTCGCGCTGATCGACGAGGCCGACTCGGTGCTGGTGGACGAGGCGATGGTGCCGCTCGTCCTCGCCGGGGCCGCCGACGGCGCGGGCGCCGACCCGACCTACGCC
>NZ_JBFAOF010000660.1:0-4158 GCF_040675125.1 Spirillospora sp. NPDC049652
GCCTACCCGGTCGGCATGGCCCGGGTGCTGCGCCCGCACGGCGTGGGCGGGGCGACCCTGCTGATCGACTCCGACCTGCCGCAGGGCGCGGGCCTGTCGTCGTCGGCGGCGCTGGAGTGCGCGACGGCGATCGCGCTCTGCGACCTGCACGGTGTGGAGATCGCGCCCGCCGAGCTGGCCCGGCTGGCGCAGCGCGCCGAGAACGAGCACGTCGGCGTGCCCAGCGGGATCATGGACCAGTCCGCGTCGATGCTGTCGTCGGCGGGCAGCGCGCTGCTGCTGGACTGCCGGAGCGGCCTGACCTCGAACGTCCCGTTCGCGCCGGGCGAGGCCGGGCTCACCCTGCTCGTGATCGACACCCGGGCGTCGCACGAGCTGACCGGCGGCGAGTACGGCCAGCGCCGCGCCGAGTGCGAGAAGGCCGCGGAGCTGCTGGGCGTGGACGCGCTGCGCGACGTCAAGGACCTGCCCGGCGCGCTCGGCCGGCTCTCCGACCCGGTGCTACGGCGGCGCGTCCAGCACGTGGTGACCGAGAACCACCGTGTCGAGGCCACCGTGGGCCTCCTGCGGGCGGGCGCCGTCGCCGAGATCGGCGGCCTGCTGCACGCGTCCCACATGTCCCTGCGCGACCTGTACGAAGTGTCCTGGGACGAGGCGAACGTCGCCGTGGACGAGGCCATTCGCGCGGGCGCGCGAGGCGGCCGCATGGTCGGCGGCGGCTTCGGCGGCTCGGTCATCGTGCTCACCCACACCGAGCGCGCGGGCCGCGTCCGGGACGCCATCAACGCGGCCTACGAGGCGCGTTCGTGGACTCCCCCGGTCTTCCTCAGCGAGACCGCTCCGTCCGCCGGAGCGCACCGGCTGTCCTAACCGCACCGGCTGCCCTAACGGAGCGTCACCGTCGCCGCGTTGTCGGCCGGGCGGGTGTCGCCGACGTCGAGTCCGGCGGACGCCGCGAGCGTCCCCGCGCGCCGTCCTCGGCGCAGGTAGGCCGTGACCGTCCGGGCGTGGCCGGCGCGCAGTCGCCCCAGCAGGCAGCGAAAATACCGGCCGACTTGCCCTTTTCGCAGCTCATGGCAGTGAGCGCCGGACGTCCGGACGAGATCCGCGTCGTGGACGCCGAGGTTCAGGGTGACCCGGTGGGCGGCGCGCGGCCCCCGGTCGGTGACGGTCACCCTGACCGGGACGACATTTCCGGTGCGTCCGTTACGCGGTGAGTGCGGTGGGGCCAGACGGACGGCGACGTCCGTGCCGGGCACCACCGGGACGTCGGCCTCGGCGGTGTCGTCCAGCGCGACCCGGTCGGGCGGGCCCACGAGGCGGGCCCTGGCGCGCAGCACCCCGGACGCGTCCGGCCGGACGATCCCCAGGATGTGGACGGACCGCGAGCCGCGCGCCGCGACCTGGGGAAACGCACAGCGGACCACATGCCCGCCTCGCGGATGGCCTGCCGCGACACGTCCGGGCCGCGGGTGGCCCGCGTCCGTGCGGTCGTCCTCGGCGCAGCCGGGCTCGCGGATGCCGACGACGTCCACGGCGTCCGGAACGCGGAGTTCGGCCGTGCGCGATCCCGCGCCCGGCCCTGCGTCCCACACGGTCAGCGTGTATCCGAGCAGGCCCCCGCCGCGTACCGGACTCGGCGACGCCGAGAGCGTCAGCCCGAAGTCGGCCGCGCGTCCCCTGGACGGCCGCCGCACGGGAGACCGCCCTCTCGGCGGCTGCTCCTTCGCTTCGAACCCCTTCGGCGGCCTGGCCGCCGCCGCGACCTGTCCCGCTCCGGCCGCGGGCATCCCGGCGACCATCACGGCGGCCGTCCCGGCGCCTACCAGCGCACGCGTCACCAGCCTGAAGAACACGCTCCGGATCTTATTCGCGACCCTCCGCGACAACACCCGGACACGCACGGGCCCCACCCGTCCCGCAGCGCCCCGCCGTCGCGGACGCGCTCACAAGTCCGGTCGCGCCGACCTCAGGCCGCCGTCCCTCCAGCTCCATACGACCGCACGCCTGCGCGTGCGCCCGCACGCCGAGCCCCTGCGCCCGCACGCCGCGCCCATGCGCCCGAACGCCGCGCCCATGCGCCCGCGCGCCGAGTTCATGCGCCGCACGTCGGCTCACGCGCCGCGCATCGAGCTCGTGCGGGCGTGCGTCCGCCTCATAGGGTGCGCGTCGGGATCAGGGTTCGTCGCCAAGGGAGGCGGCGATGTCCTGGCGGAGGGCTTGGACGGCGTCGCGCGCGTCGGTCTCGTCGAGGGCCGTGAAGCCCTCGATCGCGGCGTCGGCGAGCTTGAGGGCCTCGGGCATCCGGTCCAGGCGGGTGAGCAGGCGGGCCTCGTCGTAGTCGATCCGGGCGGTGTGCCAGGTGATCGCGGCGGGGTTGTCGGCGGGCAGTCCGGACAGGGAGTCGCGGGCCTCGGCCATCACCGCCAGGCTCTCCTCGACCTGCTGGGCCCACAGGTGGCACAGCGCGGCCCGGCGGCGGCAGTCGACCGCCCGGAACAGGTCCCCGGCCTGCGTGAACGCCTCGGCGGCGGCGAGGAAGCGCTCGGCGGCCTGCGCGTCGCGGTCGGCGTCGGTGAGGACGCCCGCGGACTGCTCCAGGAAGTGGCCGATCACGCCCGGCTCGGTCTCGGCGGTGGCGACCTCGGCGAAGGTGTCGGCGGCCTCGGTCTCCCCCAGGTCGCGCTGCGCGGACGCCAGGATCACCCGAGCGCGCTGGAGTTCCTCCGCGCCGCCGGCCGGCTCACCGCTCCCGGGCCCGTCCGGGGCCCGGGTCAGGACGGCGAGGGCCTCCTCGATGGTCTCGGCGGCCTCCAGCGGACGGCCCGCGCCCAGGTAGGCGGCGGCGAGGTCGATGCGCGCCTGGTCGGCGTCGGCGGCCCGGCCGTACCCGGTGAACGCGGCGACGGCCTCCACGAGGTCGGGGACGGCGTCCTCGGCGCGGCGGCCGGCGAGCAGGAAGCGGCCCCGCTCCCAGTGCGCGAACGGCCGCAGGAGGGGCGCGTCGGCGGCGGCGGGCGCGTGCGCGACGGCCTCGTCCAGGGCCGCCCGCACGTCCTCCTCGTCGACTTCCGGGACGTGGGTGACGAGCTGCGCGTAGACCATGGACGTCTGGGCCAGGCGGCCGTTCAGCCCGGCCTCGCGGAAGGCGTCCCGAGCGGTGCGCAGGGCGGCCACGGACTCGGCGTGCTGCCCGAGCATGCCGTGGGCCTGGCCGCGCAGGAAGGCGGCGTCCCCGTCCTCGGCGTCGACGCCGTCCAGCGCGGCGAGACCGCCCTGCGGATCGTCGCCCATCAGGTGGAACTGGGCGAGCCGGATACGGGACCCGCGGACCCGCTCCGGTTCGGCGTCCAGTGCGGCGAGCCCCTCGACGGCGGCGGTGAGCAGGGCGCCGGCCTCCTCGCGGCGGCCGAGCGTCGCGAGGACCGCGCCGACCCGGCTGGAGACCGCCAGCGCGCGGACGGGCTCGTCCGCCCGCTCGAACCAGGACCGGGTCAGCTCCCAGGCGTCGAGGGCCTCCGGCAGCGCGCCGGACTCGGTGAGGGCGAGGCCGTGGCCGTCGAGGCGGCGGGCGGCGCGCAGCCACTCGGCGGCGGACGCGTCCGCGGCGGGCGGGGCCTCCGGCCCGGTGCGCGGGGCCTCCGGCCCGGTGCCGGTGACCTCGTCGAAGCGGGCGTACGCGGCGAGCGCCGCCGCCGTGTCCTGCGCGTTCCAGGACTCCTCGGCGAGGTCGAGCAGTTCGTCCGGATCGTCCACGGCCGTGACATCCGCGGGAACCGCCTCGGCCTCTGCCGAAGCGGGAGCGGGAGCCGGAGCCGGACGCGGCGCGGCGGCGGCGGCGCGGGCGTGCTCGGTGAGCGGCAGGTGGTCCACCAGCGGCTCGGCGGCCAGGGTCGAGCGGACCGCGTCGCTCTGCCGGGACGTCCCGTTGCGGGCGTCGAAGCGGGCCGCGAGACCGAGCGCGAGGCCCTCCAGCTCGGCGCGCAGGACGGGCAGCGCCACGTCCCCGGCGGGACGATCGCCGGACTCCGGGCGGCGGACGGTCAGCCCGTCCGCGCCGATGTCGGCGAGCCGGCGCAGCAGCAGCGCGCCGGCCGCCCCGAACCCCGAGGCCGCGAACGGGCTCCGCGCGCCGGGGCGGGTACGGAATAGCACACG
>NZ_JBFAOF010000661.1:0-4157 GCF_040675125.1 Spirillospora sp. NPDC049652
CTACCGCAGACTCGGCCGCTGACCGCACCCGAACGACCGGCCGCACCCGAACGACCGGCCGCACCCGAACAACCGGCCGCGCCCGAACCACCGGCCGCACCTGAACCACCGGCCGCTGACCGCGCGAACGGGCCCCCGCCTTCTGGCGGGGGCCCGTTCTCCTGCGCGGTCAGTAGACGGCGGCCTCGCGGTTCTCGCGCGCGGACGGGTCGCGGTGCGGGAGCGGAATGCGCTCCGGTTCGCCGGTGAGCAGGTGGCGCGCGACGTCGCTGCCCATCTTCATCGCGTGGTCCATGTTCCCGTACTCGTAGAGCCAGGTGCCGAAGCGTCCGCGCGAGTAGATGCCGTGCCGCTCCAGGTGGCCGAGCAGCGTCGCCACGGCCTCGTTCCGGCCGAGGGTCGGGATCGGGTACGCCATCGGGATGCGGTGCGCCCACACCGAGCGCACCCGGTCGGCGTCCGGCAGCAGCCCGGCCGCGACGATGCCGTCGACGGTCTCGCGGACCAGCTCGTCCCGGGGCGGGCCCGGCACGCCCGCCGGAAGCGCGATCTCGGCGAGGAACGACACGTGCTCCGCGCGCGGCTCGGGCATGTTCCCCGGCGCGAACAGGCCCATGTTGGTGACCCGGTAGAACGGCGGCCGCTCGTCCGGGAAGTACATCCAGTGCCAGCCGGGGTCCACCGTGCCGGACGCGCCGACGCCGACCACGACGACCTGGTTGTGCCGCAGCTCCGCCGCCGCCTCCCGGACGTCCGGCGGCGCGTCCGCCAGGGCCGCCGCGATCCTGGTGAGCGGCATGGTGCTCACCATCCGGTCGTACCCGAGCACCTCGCCCGAGTCGAGCCGGACCGTCCGCGCGGCGGTGTCGATCCCGGTCACCGACCGCCCGTACCGGACGTCCGGCAGGCGCGCGGCGAGGCGGCGGAACGGCTCGCCGATGCCGCCGCTGCCGGGGTAGCTGAAGGTGCTGTTCGGCCCCCAGCCGGGTGCGGTCCGGCGCTCGACCAGGTTGCGCAGCGCGGTCTGCCAGTCCACGGTCGCGACCCGGTGCGCCACCCAGTCGGTGCACATCTCGGTCGTCGGGACCGTCCAGAGCTTCTCGTGGTAGGGCCGCATGAACCGGTCCACGATGCCGAGCCCGAACTGCTGGAGCAGCCAGTCGTCGTAGTTCCCGACCGGGCCGGACGGCCGCTCGATCATGTCGACCATGCAGTCGGCGGCGTCCGCCTCGGGCAGCGCCGTCAGGTTGTGCTGGAACGGGTAGGGCACCCAGCGCTCCCCGAACCGGATGTAGGACGACCGCTCGTGCCGCAGCACGTCGCCCGCCATGACGTCGTCCAGCAGGGAGTCGAAGTCGCCGAAGTAGCTGAACGCGACGTGCGCGCCGAGGTCCCAGACGAACCCGGCGGGGTCGGTGACCGACGAGGCGAGGCCGCCCGCGTGCGGGGCGCGTTCGAGCACGACGGGGCGTCCGCCGGCCAGGTGCAGTTCGCGGGCGGCGGCGAGGCCGCACGGCCCCGCCCCGACCACCAGGTCATGTCTCATTGCTGTGGCCCTCCAGGGCGGCGACCGGCCGGATGACGACGCTGGCGATGTCGACGCCGTCCGGCTGCCCGGTCACCCAGGCGATGGTGTCGGCGATGTGGCCGGTGGTCAGGCTCGGGCCGGGCGGGGTCCCGCCGGCCGGGTCCCAGAACGCGGAGTCGACGCGGCCGGGGGCGACCAGGGTGACGCGGATCCCGGTCCCGGCGACCATCAGCCGGACGTTCTCCGTCATCCCGGTCAGCGCCCACTTGGTCGCGCCGTAGAGGTTGCCGCGCGTGGCGACCGTCCCGGCGAGGCTCCCGACCAGGACGATCCGGCCGCGCCGGGCGCGCAGCGCGTCCAGCGCGGCGCGCACCAGCAGCGCCGGGCCGAGCACGTTGACGAGGACCATGTCGCGCCAGCCCGCCGGGTCGCCGTCCTCGATGCTGTCGAAGGTGGCCATCCCGGCGTTGGCGACCACGGTGTCCAGCCGCCCGAACCGCTCCAGCGTCGCGGCGACGGCCGCCTCGACGTCCGCCGGGTCGGCGGCGTCCGCCCGGACGGTCGCCAGCCGCCCGGCCGCCTCGGGACCGGCTCCGGGTCCGGCTCCGGGCGCCGCGCCGGGTTCCGCGGCGAGGTCGGCGGCGAGGGCGGCGAGGCGGGCCGGGTCGCGGCCGGTGACCGCGACGCGGTGGCCGAGGCCCAGCAGTCGGCGGGCGGTGGCCGCGCCGATGCCGCCCGCGCCGCCGGTGATCAGTGTGACGGGACCGTCCGCCATGGTGGCTCCGTAGGTTCGGTGACTCCGCAGGGTCATTCTGCGTGCCGCACCCCTGACCTCGGGCCTTTCAGATTGCGCTGCCTCTCCGGCGCCCCGCGCCGCCGGCGTCGGCGGGCCGGAACCGCTCCCGTGGCGGAGGACCGGACCCGGGCAGGGTGACCGGTTGCGGACAGAGTGTCGGCGCTTTGGGGGCTTTTGCGTAATACGCCATCGCGTATGTGACCCGCCGCGTCACGCTGCGTCAATTGTCGTGGACCGGCCGCACGGCCTTCCTGGGGCTATCACCTAGCGTGACGAAGTTGTCGGGAAACGAATCTGGACCTGCCTCTCAAGATCCGCTTATCCTACGGTCGGTCGTCCACGGGGCGCGCGGTATCGGTCGCCTTTCCGTCGCCCCGGACGGACTCTCGGACTAAATGAGCAATGGATCAAAGTCGATTCAGCTGCCCAGAGGGGGACGCGCAGATGTTGGCTCTTCGCCACACTCGTTCACCAGGAACCGCCGTCCCACCCGAACAAGCGCCGAGCTGAGTCGCACTTCTTTTTCCGTCAACACCCCTGGCCGCTTCGCCGAAAGGCGGATCCGGCACGCCCCGGCCTGCCGTAAAACGGCCGGTCCGGGAATCACGACCATCGCTCCACCCCACGGGATGGTTTGCCTTACATGACAATCCAGGAAGAACGCCTGCCCGCTTTCACATCGGGCGGGGAGGCCCTGCGCGGCCGGGTGGCGTCCTACACGGCGAACGAGCTGTTCGGCGGTCAGCCGGAACCGCTGCACGGCCCCAACCCCTACCGGCGCACGCTGGTGCCGGAGGCGCTGGCCGAGGTCGACTTCGACCGCCCCCTCGGGGCGCGGGAGGCCGCGTCGTCCAGATCGCTGACGGTCCACCGGATCCTCGGCACCTTCTACGAGTCCGAGACCGTGCTGCTCCCCGAGCAGGGGCTGTCCGGCCTGCGGCGGGACTTCGAGACGTTCTACGGCGAGCCGTTGCGGCGGATCAGGGAGTCCACCCTCTCCGACCTGGAGCGATTCGCCTTCGGCTTCCTCGACACCGAGGTCGAGGTCACCGGCGAGTGCACCCCCGAGGTGCTCGACGCCTACCTGCGGCACCTGGTCGACGAGGCGGCGCGCGGCGAGTCCGCCGGGCTGAACGCCGTGGTCAGGGCCGCGGACCGGCCGGTGGCCGCCGACACCTACCTGGTCCAGCTCGCGCTGGACGGCCTCACCGAGGCCTCGGCGATGTCGCGCAACCTCGGCGGCGCGTACGGCCCCGAGCAGTCGGCGCTGTTCAAGGTCTTCATCGACGAGTTCGGCTACGGCGTCCACGACGCGAAACACACCACGATCTTCACCAAGATGCTGCGCAGCCGGGGCATGGCCACGCACGTGCACGCCTACTGGAACTTCTATCTGCCCGGCCCGATGGCGATCAACAACCATTACTACCTGCTGTCCCGGGACCATGCGAAGTTCTTCCGCTACGCGGGGGCGGTCGCCTATGCGGAGGCCGTTTTCGCGCCGGCGTTCGTCAAAATGATCAAAGCGTACCGGGAGATCTTCGGCGCGGACGTCGATCTGCACTACTGCGACGAGCACGCGCACATCGACGAACACCACGGGCGAATCACCAGGGAAGAGATTCTGCTCTCGCTCGCCGAACGCCACGGCGACCATGTCGTTCCCGAACTGATGCGCGGCATCGCCGAGGCGAGAATGCTCGGCGACTGGTTCGAAAAGGACACCGCCGAGCAGATCGAATGGGCCGACACCATCCCGGCGCACCGGGAAATGGCCGCCGCCCGCACGCTCGACGGTCCGCCGGCGCGGATCGACCGGGCCCGGGGCGCGTC
>NZ_JBFAOF010000662.1:0-4152 GCF_040675125.1 Spirillospora sp. NPDC049652
CGCGCGACGAGCGAGGACAGGCGCGCGACCAGTGCCGGGTCGGGCGCGCTGGAGCGGATCGCCGAGAGGTGCGTCGCGGTCCGCTGGTACAGCTCGACCAGTTCGTCGATCTCCGCGCCGGTGCGCTTGCGGGAGGAGTTGATCAGCTTCTCCAGCCGCTGCCATTCGGCGTTATGCGCGGCCACGTACGCATCGACGTCCATCCGTGGGAGCCTAACGCTTAGGCTGTCCGAAACATGACGAATGTTGCCGTGATCCGGGAAGTCAGGTCCGGCGTACCCGCGAAGTGAGGTCATGGTGGCGCGTGCCGTGCAGGACGGGGAACTCGTCGTCGGTGAGGCCGTCGCGCTCGACCTGCGGGTGGCGCGCCTGGCCAGCCGCGGCTGCGCGCTCCTGCTCGACCTGTTCCTCCAGCTCATGGCGCTGAACTTCGCCCTCGCCCTGGTCAGCCTGGTGGGGACGGTCGCGGACAGCGCCTGGGTCGCCGGCCTGTCGATCCTCGTGATCGCGCTCGTGGTCGTCGGCTACCCGTGCGCGTTCGAGACGTTCTCGCGCGGGCGCACGCTGGGCAAGCTCGCGGTCGGGCTGCGCGTCGTGGCCGACGACGGCGGGCCCATCCGGTTCCGGCAGGCCCTCGTGCGCGCGTTGGCCGGAGTGATCGAGTTCTGGACGCTCTACGGCGCGCCCGCCCTGCTCACGTCGCTGTTCAACCGGCGCGGCAAGCGCCTCGGCGACCTGTTCGCCGGAACCCTGGTCATCCAGGAGCGGGTGTCGGCCGCCGGCATGTACGGGCCGGTGGCCTGGATGCCGCCGTTCCTCGCGGGCTGGGCGCGGACGCTGGAGCTGTCCCGGCTGCCCGACGAACTCGCGATGACGGCCCGGCAGTACCTCGCCCGGTTCT
This sequence comes from Spirillospora sp. NPDC049652, assembly GCF_040675125.1. Classification (NCBI taxonomy): domain Bacteria; kingdom Bacillati; phylum Actinomycetota; class Actinomycetes; order Streptosporangiales; family Thermomonosporaceae; genus Spirillospora; species Spirillospora sp. NPDC049652. The sequence goes on from NZ_JBFAOF010000662.1 coordinate 902, forward strand.
GGGAGCTCCTGCCCGAGGTCCGGGACTCGCTGGGCGAGCGCATCACCGGCGAGGTCTTCGCGCTCGTCGGCCCGCCGCCGCCCGCGGGCGTCCGGCCGGAGATCCTCCTGTCGGCGGTTCTGGCGGAGCGGCGGCACCGGGAGGAGCGACGCCTCGCGCGCCAGCGCGAACAGCGGCTGCGCCGTGCGGCACGCGACCCGCTGGCTCCGCCCCCGGTCCCTGTCGGCGGACCTGCGAACGGGCCGATGCCGAACGGGCCCATGCCGAACGGACCCATGCCGTGCGGACCGACGCCGAACGGGTGGATGCCGAACGGGCCCATGCCGATGCCCGGTGCTCCTGGGGTTCCGCAGGGCTATCCCGTCCCTGTGGCACACCCCCAGGCGGGCGGATGGCCGACCACCGCAGGAGCTCCTATCGGAGCGGGGCCGTACCCGGTCGGCGCGCCCGCTCCGGCCGGACCGTATCGGGCTCCTTCGGGCCCGTACCCCGTCGCGACCGCTCCGGTCCCGCCTCCAGCGGGCCCGTACTCGCACGGCTGAGACGCGCTCGGATTCCCGAGCGCGCAGCCGCAGCCGCGGCCTCTGCCTCGCGCGCTCCAAGCGCGGAACGTCGTGGACGTGGGCGTTCCGCCATCACCGGGCGGTCCGATCATGCGGCCGTTCTCCGGCTGGGCGGCCGAGGCGCGGAGTGATCGCGAGCGAGTTATCCACAGATCGGCACCGCGCTGGCACGGCGGGTGACGATCACGGAATTCTGGAGTCCTCGGGCCATGGACAGCGGGACCGCCGCCGCCCTAACCTCCGAGGAAGTTTCATGTTTGGTCGGTCGCTTGCTCAGGGAGCCTCACCGTGCCTCGTGCCGTCGTCACCGCCGTCGCCCGCATCACCCTCACCGCACTGCTCACCGCCGCGTCCACGACCGTCCTGCCCACCGGGACGGCGTCGGCCGACCAGGGCGACGGGCTGCGCCAGCTCACCGACGACCAGGGCCGGGCGCTCGTGCTGCGCGGGCTCAACACCGCCGGGGACGCCAAGGGGCCGTCCGGCCTGCCCTGGATCGAGCGCCGCAACGTCGTGGCCGAACGGAAGAACCTCGGCAGCAACGTCGTCCGGTACGTCCTCCAGTGGAAGAACATCGAACCGAGTCCCGGCCGTTACGACGAGCGCTACCTGGACGAGGTCGCGAAACGCGTCGCCTGGTACCGCCAGGAGGGCATCCACGTCGTCCTCGACATGCACCAGGACATCTACGGCCCCTGGGCGTGCAAGGGCGCGGGTGACGGCGCACCGGCCTGGGCGACCATCACCGACGGGCTCCCCTGCACACCGCAGGACCCGTGGGTGCTCACCTACCTCCAGCCGGCCGTGCTCCGCGCCTATGACAACTTCTGGAACAACACCGGAAAGCATCCCGAGCTCATGCAGCGGTACGTCGCGATGTGGAAGCACGTCGCGGCGCGGTTCAGCAAAGACCCGGCCGTGCTCGGGTACGACCTGATGAACGAGCCGTTCGGCGGGTCGAAGCAGTTCGGCTCCTTCGAGGGACCGGTGCTCACGCCCTTCTACCAGCGCATCGTGAACGCCATCCGCCAGGTGGACCACGACAAGTGGGTCTTCCTCGAACCGCAGGCGCTCGGCGTCAACGAAGGGCTCGGCACCACTCTCGGCCAGGTTCGCGACCCGCGGCTCCGCGCGGCGCTCACCAAACTCACCCACCAGTCCGCGCGGCGCTCGGGCACGGGTCTCGGCCGCCTGTCCGACCCGAGTTCGCGCATGGTCCTCGCCGCCCACTTCTACCCGGGCGGAGTCGACATCGGCGGTGGCTACACCGGGGTGCTCAAAGCCCTCGTGCAGGGAGAGTTCCTGCTGTGGCGCCAGAACATGACCGCCGCCGCCAAGCGACTGAACGCCCCGCTATGGGTCGGTGAGATCGGCGCCATGGGCTTCTCCCAGCCGGGAGCCGCGGACTTCACCCGCGACTGGCTGACCATGGCCGATGACCTCCGGGTCGGCTGGGCGTACTGGTCGAACGACCCGCAAGGGGCGGGCTCGTCCGAGACCCTCGCACCGCTCGACCGCAACGGCGCCCTGACCCAGGTCGGGAAGGTCCTGGCACGTCCCTTCCCCCGGGCGGTCGCCGGCACTCCGACCAAGATCTCCGTCGGTTCCGGGACCTTCACCTTCACCTGGCGATCCGGCTCCGGCACGTCCGGTCCCACCGAGATCTGGCTTCCGGCGAACGTCTACCCCGGCACCCCCAAGGTCAAGGCCACCGACCGAACCCACCGCTGGGACCCGGCCCGCCGCATCCTGTCCGTCTGGAACGACCGCGGCCGCACCACCCACAGCATCACCGTCACCCGTTCCTGACTCCGAAGCACAACGCCGCCTCGACGAGGCTCGGACAAACGCTCCCGTAGCAGCCGGAAGGGGAAGCCGAAGAGTCCGCTGTCCCGGACGAGAGACGTGACTTCGATGCCGTCGAATACGTTCTGGCTTACAGCCTGGGGCCTCTTCCGCAGCGCTGATGATCCGGGCGCCCACACTCCCGTCCGGGGTCGCCTGTGCGCGCGTGGGTCGCCTGGCGAAACCGGCGAAGCCCGGTCAGCACGACCCGGCCGCCGTCGAGTCAGCGCGCCCCGGCCGCCGTCGAGTCAGCGCGCCCCGGCCGCCGTCGGGTCAGCGCGACCTGGCCGCCGTCGGGGTGGTGGCGTCACGACGTCGTGAGCTCATGATGTCGTGACGCCACGAGGCTGGGCGTCAGTCGGTGTGGCGACCGGCGAAGGCATCCGCCGACGCGGAATCCCACCATCGCCCGAGGGACGAGCCGACGTTCACACGTCCTCACAGACCTGGTCGGTTCCGGCAGCCGGCCGCTTGCCGCCTGGTCCGCTCGCCCGGCTTGACCTTCACGCCAGGGTGAAGGTCAAGGGTGGGCGGCATGGGGAGCAGGAGTCACTCCCGGGCTCTCGCGGTGCTGACGCTGTGCGCGTTCACCTTCGGGACCGGGGAGATCATGATCGCCGGGCTGCTGCCGGAGATCGCCCGCTCGGTGGGCGTGTCCCTGGCCACCGCCGGGCTGCTGATGAGCGTGTTCGCGGCGACCGTGGTGGTGGGTGGTCCGCTGCTCTCGCTGGTGGCGGGGCGCGTGCGGCGCAGACGGATGGTCGTCGCGCTGATGCTGGTGTTCGTGGCGGGGAACGCGGTGGCCGCGGTGGCCTCGTCGTTCGCCCTGCTGGCGGCCGCACG
>NZ_JBFAOF010000663.1:0-4137 GCF_040675125.1 Spirillospora sp. NPDC049652
CCCGCCACCGCCACCGGCAGCGGTGGCACCGGCGGAGCGCCGAGCGTCCGGCGCGAGCTGGCCGCGATGCGGCGGCCGCGACTGTGGGCCGTGTTCGCCGCGACCCTGCTGAGCACCGCCGCGTACATGGTCTCGTACAACTACCTGGCGGCCCTGCTGAAGGACGTCACCGGCGTCGCGGACGTGTGGGTCCCGGCCGTCCTGACGCTGTTCGGAGCAGGGGCGGTCCTCGGCCTGTCGGTGGGCGGGCGGATCTCCGATCGACGTCCCCGCCACGCGCTCCTCGCGGGAGCCGCGGGGATCGCGCTGGCGTCCGCGCTGCTCGCGTCGTTCGCCGCGCACGTCCTCGTCGTCGTCCCGCTGGTGCCGCTTCTCGGGATCGCCGGTTTCGTCCTGAACCCGGCGCTCTACGCGCGGGTGTTCGCCCTCGCGGCGCAGGCGCCCACGCTGGCCGGGGCCACCACCGTCTCCATGTTCCAGCTGGGCATCAGCCTGGTCCCGCTGCTGGCGGGCACCGCGCTGGACGCGGGCGCCGGCCTCGCGTCCCTCCCCTGGATCGGCGCGGCCCTGGCCCTGCTCACCGTCCCGGCCGTCCTGCTCGACCGCCGCAAAAGTTGATCTTCCGGACAGGAGCAGAACGGGCTGACTACGATCATCGGCACGCCGACCGAAGGGAGAGGTTCCCATGTCCGGCAGGGGACGCGAGAAGAGCTTCGACGGCCTTCCCGTGCGGGCCTTCTATCCGGAGCACCGGGGCGGCGTCGTCGCGGAGGAGGCGGCCTGGTTCCTGGAGGCCGAGTACTCCGGGCCGCCCGGGCTCGCCGAGGTCATCGAGGCGTTCTTCGCGGCCACCGACAGCACCCGGGTGACGACCCTGCTCCTCGGCTACATCGGCGCCGACGGCCCGACCGGCACCGAGATCCTGATGGACGTCGCCGACCGGCTCCCCCGGCTGCGGGCACTGTCGCTCGGCCACGAGCAGGACTTCGGCTTCATGGAGAGGTCCGACGACTTCACACCGCTCCTGGACCGCTTCCCGCGGCTCGAACGCCTGGACGTCCGGGGCAAGTACGACCTGGAGTTCCAGCCGGTCCGGCACGGGTCCCTGAAGACCCTGCGGGTCGAGTCGTGCAACCTGCCGGCCGAGGTCATGCGCGCGATCGCCGACAGCGACCTGCCCGCGCTGGAGCGCCTCGACGTCTGGCTCGGCGTCGACGGCGGTCACATCGAGGTCGCGGACGAGGGGGACCTGGGCGCCGTCCTGACCGGTGAGCGGCTGCCGTCGCTGCGCGCGCTCGCGCTGGAGAACAGCGGCGTGCAGGACGAGATCGCCGAGCGGATCGCGACCGCCCCGGTCGTCGCCCGGCTGCGGCGGCTGAGCCTCGCCCGGGGCACCTTCAGCGATCGCGGGGCCGAGGCGCTGCTGACGGGCCAGCCCCTGACCCACCTGGAGCATCTCGACCTGCACCACCACTACCTGTCGGACGACATGGCGGCGCGGCTGGAGGCCGCCCTGCCGACCACGGAGGTCGACGTCAGCGAGGGGCGAGGCGCCTGGTACGGCCCCTTCGACGAGGAGGTCTTCAACTTCGTCCAGGACGGCCGCGACTTCTGACGCGGGTTCTGCGGGTTCTCATGCCTCGGGGTGCTGGGCGCCTTGGAGGTCCGGCTGGAGCAGGCGGGTCATCGCTCCGGTGACGCTTCTCAGGTCCGCCGGTCGCAGGCCGAGGCCCCAGCGGTTGCACTGGAAGGTGGCGTTCGCCGTCAGCCAGGCGCGTTTCCCGATTGTCAGGCCGCCGTCGAAGTCCAGTGCGCCGAGTCCGCGCGCGGTCCGCTGGTTGCCGGTGACCGCTTGGCGCAGGAGCCGGGCCTCGGCGGGGGCGAGCCGCGCGACCAGGTCGGGCGACACTTCGTAGAGCTCCTGGGCACGCGCGGACGTGATGTCCTCAGAGGGTTCGCCGCCCACCGTGGCGGCCAGGGTGTCCAGGCGCTTCCAGACGTCCCACACCTCTGCCGAGTCTTCCAGGCAGAGTCGGAGCAGGTGATTGACCATCGCCGCCCACAGCGCGGACGCGCCGATGGTGGCGGGGAGCGCCGAGCGCATCGACTCGTAGGCCACGGCGAGCGGGGTGTCGTGATCCCAGTGCCGGTGTGCGAGGGCCATGCCGGCGGGGCCGCCGAAGCGATGGAGTTCGGGTTCGTACACCGCGAGCCGGTGTCCCACCAGATCACCGCGCTCGGTCGCGGCCGCGAGCCAGGGGACGAGTTCGGGAACCAGGCGCGTCCCGAGGTCCGGGCCTTGGAAACGCAGCCGCAGCCCGGGGTACTTGCGGACGAAGAAGCACAGTCCGAAGCGCTGTTCCGCGCGCCACCGGGCGAGTGCTTCTCCGAGGTCTTTCCAGGGCACTCGCGGCCCTCCGGTGGCGGGATCGGTGCCGACGAGGAGGCGTGCCTCCAGCCATCGACCGTCCTCGGGAGAGTGTGCGGCGCGCTCGTTCGTGGAGTGGCTCATGGCTTGCGCACCTTCTCCCAGTAGCTCCTGTCATGCCAGGTCACCACGAGCTCGCAGGCGAACCGGTGACCGGTGTCGGCGCATTCGACCCACTGCTCCGGCGAGCCGTGGACCTCGAAGAACTCGATCGACCTCGGCCGTTCCTCTAGCCTGCGCAGCATCGCCGCGACGGCGAGGGGGCTCTCAGTGAGCAGGAACAGCGGCGCGGCCTCGGGGTCGTCCTCGACGGCCGCCCACACGGTCCCGGGAAGGCCGAGGTCGTCGGCGAGCGTGCGCCAGGCCAGGTAGCGGCCCGCCTCGTCGAGAGCGAGCATCTCCGTCAGCGCCCGCTCGTCCAGGCACCAGCGGGCAGGCGACAGGACGGCCGAGGACGGGAGTTCGACGCACGGGACGTGACCGCCCGGAACCGGCCGGGGCAGAAGCCTGCGACAGACGAACTCCCAGCCGTGCCCGAGGGCGAGGCGGTGCAGGACGAAGCCGCGCGGATCACGTCCGCCGATGGCCGCGGACGAGTTGTAGACCGGGACGAGCGCGTCCCCCCGGGCCGGGTCCGCGAGCCAGGGACGCAGGCGCCCGCGGTCGGTACGGACCGTCATCCGGCCGGTCTCGTCCGTCCGCTGCGGGGCGGTGAGGCGATGGACGGTGACGGACGGGCGGCCGGCGGCGTTGGGGTTGGGCGTGTCGGATCCCGCGATCTCCACCGGCTGGGCCGTGCCGGACGGCCAGGACGCGTACCAGTCCCGGACGGCGGCGGTGAGCGGGGAGGCGCGTCCCGGCTCGCCGAGCAGCGGTTCGAACCGCGCGGTCAGTGCCAGCGGATGCGGTCTCCCCCACTCGACGCGGAGCCTTCCGGGCTCGCAGAGGGCCACGACGACCGCGCCGCCCGGCCCGGCCGTCGGCGCGGCGCGCAGGTCCGCCGCCGATATCCGGTAGGAGGAGCGTGACGCGACGGACGGACGCAGCCGGTCGTGCCAGCGGAGCGCCGTCCGGTCCCGGTGCGAGCGCAGTTCCGCCATGATGCGGGCGGTCTCGGGACGTCCCGGCCGTCCTATCCCGTTCATCGTCCGGTACGGGACGCCGGCGTCGCGGACGAGCTGGTCGAGAGATGTCTCCGGCGCATTCGCGGCCGTCCCGAGCAGAAGGCGCATGGACGAACGGCGCAGTAGTTCCGGGCCCTGGTCAGCCTCGTAGTAGGCCAGCGTCTCCGCGACGGCACGCCGGACCGTCTCCAGGAACTCGGGCGTCCATGTCGCCGCGAGCGCTGGACGGTAGTCGACACGCACCGGCCACCGCGACGTGCGGAGCGGCAGTCCGCCCGTCACACCGGAGCGCTCGGCGAGCACGCGGATCTCGTCCCTGATCACCGACAGGCGTTCGCCGAGTTCGTCCACGTCCATGGTCTCCAGGTGCTCGGCCAGATCAAGGCAGGCCGGGCGCAGCCGTTCGACGGTCGTCGTCCAGCGCTTCCGGACCTCGGCCGGGAGGCTGTCGCCGACCTCCGTCAGGGCCGTCCAGGGATCGGTGTCCGCCACGCTCAGCCGCAGGTCGGGGCGGAGCACGTCTTGTTCGACCAGGCGGCGCGCGGCCTCGCCGAGCGAGGCGGTGGTTCGGCGGTGTGGCGGCTC
>NZ_JBFAOF010000664.1:0-4135 GCF_040675125.1 Spirillospora sp. NPDC049652
GTGGCCAGGTCGACCGCGATGCCCTGCCCGTGCAGCAGGTCGAGCAGCCGGTCCAGCCAGGCGAAGTCCCACGTGTCCGGGCCGGGCTGGAGCCTCGCCCAGGAGAAGACGCCGAGGGTGATCATGTTGACCCCGGCCTCCTTCATGAGGGCGGCGTCCTCGGCCCACGTCTCCTCGGGCCACTGCTCGGGGTTGTAGTCCCCGCCGTACAGCATCCCGCCGACGCGGGTCAGCGTCGTCCGCCCGGACGTCCCCGCACTCATCTGCGGGCTCGTCCCCGCGCTCGTCTCCGGGCTCGTCTCCGCGCTCATCCCTTCACCGCCCCGCCGAGCAGGCCGGCGACGAACTGCCGCTGGAACACGAAGAACACGACCATGATCGGGAGGGTCGCCGCGAACGAGCCCAGCATCAGGCCGGAGTAGTCCACGTGGGACAGCCCGATCATCTGGTTCAGCGCGATGGGCACCGTGAACTTCTCCTCGGTGTTCAGCATGAGCAGCGGCCAGATGAAGCTGTTCCACTGGCTCATGAAGGTGAAGATGATGAGCGCGCCGAGCTGCGGGCGCACGCCCGGCAGCACGACCTGGTAGAAGATCCGCAGGTCGCTCGCGCCGTCGATGCGGGCCGACTCGATCAGCTCGTCCGGGAAGGCCAGGAACGCCTGCCGCATGAGGAAGATGCCGAACGCGTTGGCGAGGAACGGCAGGATGACCGCCTGGTAGGTGTCGGTCCAGCCGAGGTTCGCCATCATCTGGAACAGCGGGACCAGCAGCACCTGCATCGGGATCATCATCGTCGCCAGCACCACGCCGAGCAGGATCCCCCTGCCCCGGAAGCTGTACTTGGCGAGGCCGTAGCCGCACATCGCCGAGATCAGCGAGCTGAGCACGGTGTACACGACGGCGACGCCGAGGCTGTTGACCACGACCCGGCCGAACCGGTGCTCGGTCTGCAGCCGGGACAGGTTGTCCATCAGCGCCCCGCCGGGCATGAACGGCGGCGGCGAACCGAACAGGTCGGCCGTGTCGTGCGTCGCCGCGACCGCCATCCAGTAGAACGGCACCAGGCTGATGACCGCGCCGGCCAGCAGGAGCAGGTACGCCCCCGCCCGGCCCAGAATCCGCGGGTTCACCGCGCCCCCTTCCCCAACACGCGGAACTGGATCAGCGACACCAGGCCGATGAGCAGCACGACCACCCAGGCGATCGCCGCCGCGTAACCGAAGTCCATCTGGTCGAACCCGACCTTGTAGAGGTACAGGACGGGCGTCATCGTCGCGTTGTCCGGTCCGCCGCGCGTCAGCACGTAGTTCTCGTCGAACAGCTGGAGCGTGCCGATCGTGGAGGTGATCGAGCAGAACAGGATCACCGGCCGGAGCTGCGGCACGATCACCCGCGTGAACGTGGTGACCGCGCCCGCCCCGTCGATCGACGCGGCCTCGTACTGCTCCCGGCCGATCGCCTGGAGCCCGGCCAGCAGGATCACCGCGTTGTAGCCGGTCCACCGCCAGGTGATCGACAGGATCAGCGAGATCCGCGCCCAGGTCGGGTCGTTCAGCCAGTCCACGCCGCCGACGCCGATCCCGTCGAGCAGCTGGTTGACCATGCCGCCGTCGGTCTTCAGCAGCACCCGGAACACCACCGAGTAGGCGACCAGGGTGGTGACGGCGGGCAGGAAGTACACCAGCCGCCACCCGCCGCGGAACCGCAGCCAGGACGCGTTCAGCACCCCGGCCAGCACCAGGCCGAGGCCGATCATGACCGGGACCTGGATCACCAGCAGCAGCACGGTGTTGACCAGCGACTCCAGCAGCACCGGGTCCTCGATCATCCGCCGGTACTGGCGGAGGCCGACCCAGACGGTCACGCCGTCCTGGTCGGCGGTGAAGCTCTGGTACAGGCTCGCGGCCAGGGGATAGGCGAAGAACGCCACGAACAGGACGGTCGCCGGACCGGTGAACCACCAGTGGGTCAGGCTGAACCGCCGCCGGCGCGGCCGGGGAGCGTCCGCCGCGGGGACGCTCTCGAGCTTCGCGGGCTCGGTCTGCACGGCTGCCATGCGCTATCCGGCGGTCTGGCGGCCGGTGGCGGAGGCGAGCTGCTTGGCCGTCGAGTCCAGCGTCGCCTTCGGGTCCTTGCCGCGCAGCATCACGCCCGCGTTGGCCGACCAGACGAGCTGGGTGGCCTTCGCGCCGTCCTTGGTGTACTCGATCGGCGGGACCGACGGCAGCAGGTCGGCGAACACCTTGTTGACCGGCTGGCCGCCGAAGTACGGGTCGGCCTGCTGGACCAGCGGGTCCTTGAGCGCGGGCAGGAACGCCGGGAACAGGCCCTCGTTCTTGAGCATGGAGACCTGGTTGGCGCTGTTGGCGAGCATGAACTCGGTGAACGCCCATGCCGTCTTCGGGTTCTTGGTCTGCGAGGTGACCGTCAGCAGCGAGCCGCCGTTGTTGGACGTCCGCACGCCGCCCTGCTCGAACGCGGGAAGCGGGAACACGCCCCACTTGCCGCTCATCTCCTTCATCTCGCCGGTGAGCGTGCCGCCCCACCAGGCCGCCTGCGGCGTGGTGGCGGACTTGCCCGTCTTGGACGAGGTGACGGTGGCGTCCCAGCCGCGCGCCCAGTCGACCAGGCCCTTGTCGGACAGCTGCTTCAGGACGGTCATCGCCTTGACGGCCTGCGGCGTGTTCACCGCGACCTTGCCGTCCTTGAAGTAGCCCTGGCCCTCCTGCTGGAGCATCATCAGGAAGGTGTTGTCCTCGGCGGGGTCGAGGGTGATGAACTTGGTGCCGGTCTTGGCCTTGACCTGCTCACCGGCCTTGACGTAGTCGTCCCAGGTGTTGATCGAGTTCGGGTCGACGCCGGCCTTCTGGAACAGGTCGCGGCGGTAGAAGACGCCGCAGGGCCCCGAGTCCCACGGCAGCGCCAGGGTGCGGCCCTTCTCGTCGGTCGCGGTCTTCCACGAGGCCTGGTTGAACTGGTCCTTGTACTTGGACGCGAGCGAGGTCAGGTCGTAGAACCCGCTCGGGAACGAGCCGAGGAAGCTCTGGAACCGCGGGCCCTCGACGGTGGTGATGTCGGGCAGTCCCTTGCCGGACTTCAGGCCCACCGTGATCTTGTCGTAGGCGTTGTCGTAGCCGATGTCGACAATGTTGATCTTCGTCCCGGGGTGCTGCTTCTCGAACTCGGGGGCGAGCCGCTTGAGCGCGGTCGCCGCGACGTCCCAGGACCAGACCGTGACGTCGCCCTTGATGTCGGCGCCCGACCCCGCGGCCAGGCTCGGCGCGGCCTTCTTGCCGCCCGAACCGCCGCCCGCGGCGCAGCCGCTCAGCGCGACCGCGGCGGCCACCGCGCCCGCGAGCAGAACCGACCGTCGTGTCCGGTTCTTCCGGTTGATATGCACTCTTGCCTCCTGGCACCGGCATGCTGAATGCTGTATACAGCACACCGAATGATGATGTTTCGTCAAGAGGGGGAGCATGACCGGCTCGTTCGCCCACCCGTACATCCCCAACGCGGCGCCCGATGTGAAGCGCGCGATGCTCGACGCCGTCGGGGCCGAATCGGTTGAGGACTTCTACGCCGAGATCCCCGCGGACCTGCGGTTGCAGGGCCCGCTCGACCTGCCGGCGCCGATGCGCTCGGAGGCGGGGCTCGTCCGGCACATGAACGGCCTGCTGGGCCGCAACACCAGCACCCGCGACGCGCTGAGCTTCCTCGGCGGCGGCGTGTACCAGCACCACGTCCCCGCCGTGGTGGACGAGGTGGTGGACCGTTCCGAGTTCCTCACCGCCTACGCCGGCGAGCCCTACGAGGACCACGGCCGCTTCCAGGCGCTCTGGGAGTACCAGTCCCTCATGGGCGAGCTGCTCGACATGGACGTGGTGAACGTCCCGACCTACGACGGCTTCCAGGCCTCGGGCACCGCGATGCGGATGGCCGGGCGGGTCACCGGGGCGCGCCGGATCATCGTCGCCTCGGCGGTCGCGGCCGACAAGCTCTCCAAGGTCCTCGACTACGTGCGGCCCGACCACGACGTGGTCGTCGTCCCGGTCGTGGACGGGGCCTCGGCGTAGACCGCCGCGACGTCGCCCTCGGCGAGGGCGGCGCGGACGGCCGCGACGTCGGCGCACCCG
>NZ_JBFAOF010000665.1:0-4135 GCF_040675125.1 Spirillospora sp. NPDC049652
GCCGACCCCCTCGCCGTGCCCCGCCTGACCGTCCGCGCGTCGACCGCGCCCAGCACGTTCGCCCGCGTCGTCGAGGGGAGGGGCGTTCCCCTGGTCTTCCTCAAGGACCATGTCCTGACGCGCGGCTACGCCGTCGTCCGCCGCACCCGCTACGGCGTCCGGCTCGTCCGCTCCGGCGTCCGCGCCCGCCCGCGCACGGCCGCCGCCGGGCCGGGACGGGAGGAGCGGCCGTGACCGGTCCCGGTGAGGCGCACGCCGACGCCGCGCTGGTGAACGGCGTTCCGGCGGACGGCGCGCTGGTGGGCGGGGCCCCGGCGGACGGGGCGCGGGCGCCCGGATGGCTGCGGCGGGAGCTGTCCAATCCGCTGTTCCGCAACGCGTACGCGCTGGTGGTGAACGGCGGCCTGACCGGCCTGCTCGGGCTCGGCTACTGGGCGCTCGGAGCCAAGCTGTACGCGCCGGACGACATGGGCCGCAACTGGGCCGTCATCCAGGCGATCATGTTCGTCGGCAGCGTCACGATGCTGAACTTCCTGCTGATCCGGTTCATCCCGCAGACGGCCCGGCACACGCGCGCGCTGGTGCTGGCCTGCTACGCGGCGGGCGCGGCCGGCGCGGCGCTGCTCGCACTCGGCTTCCTCGCGACGCTGCCGTGGTGGGGGCCGTCCTTCCGGCACCTGCACGACTGGCGTTCGGCGCTGTGGTTCCTGGTCATGGCCGTCGCGTGGAACCTGTGGAACCAGCAGGAGGGCGTGTTCACCGGCCTGCGGCACGCGGGCTGGGTGCCGGTCGTGAACGTGGCGTTCGGGCTGGCCAAGCTCGTGCTGCTCGTCGCGGTCGCGAGCGCGGTCCCGGCGGACGGGGTCACGCTGTCCTGGTTCGTCCCGGTGCTGGCCGCGCTCGTCCCGGTCAGCTACCTGATCTTCGGACGGCTGATCCCGCGGCACCGCGCCGAGAACTCCGGACGCGGCCCGCGCCCCACCTACCGCGACATCTGGCGCTACGTCGGGGGCGCGTACCTGGGCGGCGCGTTCCAGTACGCGTCGATCAGCCTGATCCCGGTCATCGTCGCGGCGCACCTGGCCGAGGACGCCAACGCCTACTTCCAGATGGCGTGGGCGCTCGGCATGATGCTCGACCTGCTCGCGCTGACGCTGTCGATGTCGCTGACCGTGGAGGGCTCGTTCGACACCGGACGGCTCGCCTCGTCCGCGCGCGCGGCGCTGCGGCGCACGCTCACCCTGCTCCCGCCCGTCGTGGTGGTCGTCCTGGTGGGCGCGCCCTTCGGGCTGGCGTTCTTCGGGCACGACTACGCCGCGCGCGGGGCGCCGCTGCTGCAGGTCCTCGCGGTGGCGGTGCTTCCCAAGGCGCTGATCGAGCTGTACATCGGCGTCCTGCGGGTGGAGAACCGCACGCGGCTGATCGCGGCGGTGCAGGCCGTCCGGTTCCTCGGGGTGCTGGGGCTGCTGTTCCCGCTCATCGACCCGGGACATCTGGGCGTGATCGGACTGGCGATCCTCGCCGTGAACACCGTCGTCGCCGTCTTCGTCCTGCCGGGCCTCGTGCGTGTGATCAGAGGGACGCCCCCGGTGAGGCCCCGGCCAGGGGCAGGGGCAGGGACAGGGAGCGGCGGACACGGCGGCCAAGCGGGTCCGGTCGGGCCGGAGGGCGTCTTCCCCGCCGGCGGAGGGCGGGATATCAGTTGAGCATGGCGGTTCGCCAGGAACCGGAAGAGCGCGCGGGGCCCCTGCAGCGTCTCCCCGCCGTCCCCGACCGGAGGATGACGCTCGCCGCGGCGGCGCTCCTGGTGTTCGGCACGGCGCTGTTCTGGTCCCCGCTGCGGCACGTGGACCTCGACGCGATGGACGGCTTCGGGCTGGTCGGCGTGCTCCCGGGCGCGACGCTCGCGGGCGCGGCGGTGATCGTCCTGTCGTTCATGCTGACGCTCGCGCTGCCGCGTCCGCACCGGGTGCTGCTGGCCGCGCAGATCCTGGTGCTCATCGCGACGCTGCACGGCGTGGCGCAGGCGCTGGAGCCCGAGGCGCGGTTCCCGACCGCCTGGCAGACCGCCGGGTTCATCGAGTACATCGAACGCACCCACACCGTCGCCTGGGACCTGGACGCCCGGTTCAGCACGGCCGGCTTCTTCGCGTTCGCGGCGTTCCTGCTGAAGGCCGCGGGCCAGCACGACATCTCGCCCGTCCTGAAGTGGGCTCCACCGCTCACCGACCTGCTGTACCTCGTCCCGTACCTGCTGATCCTGCGGGTGCTGAGGGCGACGTGGCGGGCGAAGTGGTTCGCGGCCTGGCTGTTCATCGCGGCCAACTGGGTCGGGCAGGACTACCTTTCCCCGCAGGCGTTCGCGTACCTGCTCTACCTGTTCTTCGTGGCGATCCTGGTGAACTGGTTCCGCCACCACGACGAGACGACGCGCCGCGCCGGACGCCGCCGCTCACCGGACACCGCGCGCCGCACGGGCGGCCTCTGGCGCCTGTACAACTGGCTGTTCGGGCCCAAGGACCCCGGGGAGCTGCCCGCGCCGCAGGCGTCCGTCCGCGACCGGACGGTCCTGCTCTGCCTGCTGTTCCTGCTGGTCGTCGTCGGGACGGCCGCGCACCAGCTCACCCCGTTCCTGATGACCGCCTCGTGCGCGGGCCTGGTGCTCGTGCGCCGGTGCAGCCTGCGCGGGCTGCCGTTCATCGCGGGCGTCGTGTACGCGGCCTGGGTCAGCTTCATGACGGTCGGATACTGGTCGAGCCGCAAGGGGGAGCTGTTCGGCGGGCTCGGCAACGTGTTCCAGAACGTCCAGCAGAGCACGGGCGGACGGATCAGCCAGACCAGCCCGCAGACCGCCGACGTGCAGCAGCTCCGCATCCTGATCGCGGTGGCCGTCGTGGGCCTCGCCGTCCTCGGGCTGCTGCGCCGCCGGGCGCGCGGCATCGACGACCGGGTCGCGCTCGTCCTGCTGCTGGTGCCGTTCTCGTCGTTCGGGCTGCAGAACTACGGCGGCGAGATCGCGCTGCGCATCTACTTCTTCATGCTGCCCGCCGCGTGCCTGCTGGTCGCCTACCTGTTCTTCCCCGCGCCGTTCGACGCTCCCCGGGTGCGCGACCCGCGCGTGCGCGTGCGGCTCGGGTGGCTGCGCACCGGGTCGCGGCGGCACTGGCCGGCCGTGGCGGCGGCGTCGGTGTTCGCGCTGCTGCTGGTGGGCGGGTTCCTGACCGTCCGCTACGGCAACGAGAAGTACGAGCAGGTGCGGCCGGACGACGTCCGCGCGTTCGACGTCATGACGCAGCGGACCAAGGGCGTGATCGGCGTGGTGTGGATGAGCGCTGACAACCCCGACCTGGTCGGCGGGACGCCCGTGATGCCCTGGTCGTACCGAGATTTCGAGCGCTTCAACTACACCCCGGTGATCGCGGACCGGAGCGATCCGGCCGATTTGTCGGAGATCGTCCAGCGGCTGCGCGAGCAGGGGCCGGGCGGGTTCTTCGTGACGACCCGCGGCCACGAGGACTTCCAGGTGCTCACCGCCGGCCTCGCGCCCGACTTCGGGCTCCGGATGCGCGCCGCGCTCGCCGCCGACCCGCGCATCGAGACCGTCTTCGCGAGCCGGGACGCCGCCGTCTACCGCCTGCGCCACCCCCCGGCCGCGCCGGACCCGCCGGTCCCGCGGCCGTCCGGCCTCGGCCTGCGCTCGTCGCCGTGGACGCCGGCGGGCCTGGTCTACCTGCCGGTCCTGCTCGGCGTCCTGCTCGCCCGCGAGCTGCGCCGGCTGCGGCTGCCGCCGGACGAGCGGTGGCGGCTGCGCCCATTGACCGTGCTCGCGATCCCCCTGTTCCTCAGCGTCGTCGCGGTGATCGTCGAGAGGTTCCTGGTGATCTCGTGAGCCTGCCGATCGCGCTCCTGCTGTTCGCCGCGCCCGCCGCCGGGTGCTGGTTGCTGCTGTCCGACCTGGACCCGCTGGGACGGCTCGTCGCCGCCGGGGCGGGCGCGTTCGCCGTCCTGGCGGCCACCGCGCAGGTCATGCTGATGGCGGACGCCTGGAGCCCGCTCGGCGGCGTGACGGCCGTCGTCCTGGTGAGCGGTGTCTTGGCCGTCCTGAGCCGCGTCCGGCGGCCCCCGAGGCCGTCCG